>JACPHP010000015.1 GCA_016188605.1 Candidatus Spechtbacteria bacterium
CTTGATTCTTCCAAGTGCGCAAACGCCAAGGTGACGGGGAATTTCTTAACGGTTTGCACGTTCCGATTGCTATCGTAACAGGCAAACCTAAAATTCCCGATTAAAGCAAAGCAGTTTGCTTTAATCCTATGCGACCTCTCCAGCTTTAATTTTCAATTATCAATTTACAATTTTCAAACAATGACCTAATGTCCTAATTCTCAAACACACTACTTGTATAAAGACGTTGCGTGCGGTTAAATTCTTTTGGTCAGTTCCTGAAAATATATATCTAATGGTTCTAAATGTTGTATTTCTTCACGAGTAAACCAACGAGCTTCAGTATTCTCCTTACCGTCCACTACAGGCTCGCCTTTTATTTCGCCAACATACGTTAAGCGCACAACATGTTTATCTTGAATACGCAATATATCCTGCGCACCTAACAGCCTTGGCTCGCCTTCATAATCAAGTCCTATTTCTTCCTTGATCTCTCTTTGCAAATTTTCTTTTAGCGTAAATCCTGGCACAATACGCCCACCCACAATATCCCATTTTGCGCCGACTTCAGGGTAAAGATCGGCAGATCTTTTGACTAAAAGATAATGACCAAGGGGATTGCGTAATAAAATTTTAACACCAACTTGTAATTCCATAAAAATTATTTACCGCACCCCACGCAACCGTTTTATACGCTCTTCCACTGGCGGATGGGTCATGAAAAGTTTCGCCATCCAGCTGACTTGCTGCGCGCCTACTTGTGGTGAGCCTGCCGAACCCATCGCATCGGCTTGCCGTGAGCTTGCTTGCCTTGATTTTATCGAAAGGGTCGAATCTGCCTTAAAAGGGTTTTCAAAATAAAGGTGCGCGGTGGCGTCGCTTGCGACCCTTAAACGCTCGGGGCTTGCCGCAATTTTTTCAAGCGCGCGGGCGAGCCCCTCGGGGTAACGCGTGAGAAGCGAACCAGAGGCATCGGCAAGAAATTCCCGCTCGCGCGAAACCGCGAGGCGCATGATCGTTGCCAAAATGGGTGCCAGTATCAAGACCACCACGCCTATAACCATCATAATCGCGCCGCTACTCCCACGCCGATCGTCGTTATGCCCGCCCATACCGCCACCCAACCACATAGAGCGAAAAATCATATCAACGACTATGGTGATAATGCCCGCGAGCACCACCATAACGGTAGATACAAGCATATCGCGGTTGCCTATGTGCGAAAGCTCATGCGCAAGCACGCCTTCCAGCTCCGCTCGTTCCATGCTTTCCAAAAGTCCGCGGGTAACGGCAACCACCGCGTGTTCTGGATCGCGGCCTGTGGCAAAGGCATTCAGCGCGCGTTCTTCCAAAATATAAATCTTTGGCGTGGGCAAACCAGCAGTAATGCAAAGATTCTCCACGATGCGATATGGTTCCGGCGCTTGTCCCTTTGCGATTGGTTTGGCGTGGGTCATGGCAAGCACGAGCTTATCCGACCACCAATAACTCCCGGTGCTTGTCACTATGCTCAATACAACCGCGATCAACAAAATGACGGGACTACCAAAGTACTGGCTCAAAAACCATCCGATCGCGATTATTAATACGAAAAATACCGTGATGAGCAACCACGTTTTATGAATATTAGAATCTTTTTGTGTATAAAGAGTCGCCATGCTAGAACTTCACCTGCGGCACCGCGCGCTCTGCCTCATCCGTAAGCTCAAATAGCTCCTCGTGCTTGAATCCAAGAAGACCTGCAATAATGTTTGTTGGAAACGATTCGGTTTGCGTGTTCATTTCACGAACATTGCCGTTATAGAATCTGCGTGCCGCTTGAATTTTGTCTTCAGTATCGCGAAGCTCGCGCTGAAGCTCGAGAAAATTCGCAGATGCTTGTAATTGCGGATAGTTTTCTGATACCGCGAATAAAGTTTTAAGAGTGCCTGAAAGCATATTTTCCGCTTCTTGTTTCGCATGCGGGTCGCCTGCCTGCATTGCTTTGGTACGCGCTTCTGTTACCGCTTCAAATACTCCTTTTTCATGCGCGGCGTATCCTTTCACTGTTTCCAAAAGATTTGGAATGAGGTCGTAGCGACGCTTGAGCTGAACATCAATGTCCGCCCAAGCTTCTTTCACGCGGTTTCGCAACGTAACCAACCCATTAAACATCATTATTACCCACACCACAGCCGCGACACCGATTGCCGGAATATTGTACTGCCAAGGAATAATATTAAAAAATCCGCTGGCAAGAAGCGCTACAAAAACTACTAAAAACAAAATTGTGTTCATAGAATGTGTCTAGGACTTACGCGCTTGGCGCATTTCGTTGTCGCGGAATGCGTTCCTCGACACCGTATTTCTATATACGGCTTACTCAGGTACGCGTCCGCTCCTAGAACTGCATCCAAGCGCGTAAGTCCTAACGTTAATTATTTACTTTAATCATAGCATATAATGAAATACCTTACCACAGATGCTCTATGCGAAAACCCCGCTTGGGCGGGGTTTTCGCATAGAGTGTTCACTGTTCGTTGCTTATTGCTCACTATTTAGTAATCCATATAGGAAAAGGTTCCGTCACGTCAGCAACAATATATTTCTCCCCGCTAAAGCGGGTTCGATCAAAAAACTGTTGCTGACGATGACTACCCTGGGCGCTTTTGCGCCCGTCAGAAAGCTACATATATTCGCTTTCCGACCCCATCCCCATTCCGCCTGGCATGCCGCCGCCCATGGCCGGCTTCTTTTCTTCCGGTTCTTCTGCTACCACGCACGAGGTTGTAAGCAGCATTCCCGCGGCGGAGGCCGCGTTCTGCAAGGCGCTGCGAGTAACTTTCGCCGGATCTATAACACCTGCCGCGCGCAAATCCTCATATTTCATATTCGCGGCATTAAAACCGTTTGTGCCTTTAGTCTTTTTCACCTCCGATACCACGACCGCGCCATCAACACCAGCGTTACTTGCGATGTTGCGCATCGGCGATTCAAGCGCGCGACGCAAGATATCAACACCCACCATTTCCTCTACGTCTTTCAATTTAAAAATTTCAAGGGCTGAAGAAATGCGCAAAAGCGCGACACCGCCTCCGGGCACGATACCCTCCTCAATTGCCGCGCGAGTTGCCGCTAGCGCGTCCTCTATTTTTTGCTGTTTTTGTTTTTGCTCCACTTCAGTTGCGGCGCCCACGCGAAGCACCGCGACACCGCCGGAAAGCTTTGCCGCGCGCTCCGACAATTTTTCTTTGTCAAATTCCGAAGTGCTTTTTTCAATCTGTGATTTTATCTGGCGCACGCGCTTGTTAATCGCCTCTGCCGTACCCTTGCCACCGACAATAACCGTATTCTCTTTGGTGGAAACAACGCGGCGCGCCTCGCCAAGCATTGTTAAGTCCGCGGCTTCCAACTTAAGGCCGCGCTCTTCGGAAATCACTTCACCGCCAACAACTGCCGCGATATCTTCGAGCATTTCTTTGCGGCGGTCGCCAAATCCAGGCGCTTTAATCGCCAAAGTATGAAATGTGCCGCGCAATTTGTTTACTACGAGTGTGGCAAGCGCTTCGCCATCAACATCTTCCGCGATAATCACGAGCTCCTTTTTGCCCGTTTGCACGAGTTTTTCCAAGAGCGGCAAAATATCGCTCATAGCGGAAATTTTACGGTCAGTGATAAGAATGTACGGATTGTTGAACGCCGACTCCATACGCTCGGTGTTTGTAATCATATATTGTGAAATATATCCGCGGTCAAACTGCATGCCTTCCACAATTTCCTGCGAGAAGCCGAATGTTTGTGACTCCTCTACAGTTACAACGCCGTCCTTACCTACTTTATCAATAGCACTAGCGATAAGCTCACCCATTTCACGGTCTTCCGCGGAAATTGTCGCGACATTCACAATTTCCTCGCGATGACCCGAAACTTTGTCCGCCATTTTGGCTAATTCCTTAACCGCAAACTCCACACCCGCGTCAATTCCCCGCTTTATTGCCAAGGGATTCGCGCCAGCCGCAACGTTTTTCATTCCCTCGTTGATAATTGCCTGAGTTAAAATAGTTGCTGTAGTGGTGCCGTCTCCTGCCACGTCATTTGTACGATTTGCTACCTGCTTTACTAATTCCGCGCCCATGTTTTCTACTTTATCTTTAAGCTCAATTTCTTTTGCGATAGAAACGCCATCGTTCGTTACGCTTGGCGCGCCAAAACCTTTATCCAAAAGCACATTGCGTCCTTTTGGACCAACAGTGATGCGCACCGCGTCCGCAAGCTTGTTTACTCCTCGCAAGAGCGCGCGACGCGCTTGCTCATCAAATAAAATTTGTTTTGACATAATAAATAAATCTTAAATCTTAAATGGCAAATCTCAAATCTGAATCTTAAATGTAAAATCTTTTAAAAGTTTTGCGAGATGATTTTCCGCCAGAGGCACCTGCCCGCCTTTGGCGGGGATCAGCCTTTGGCTGAGAGTTGTAGATTTACGATTTGAGATTTGCGTTTTGAGATAACGCGTTATAACTATTTATCCAATAATAGCTAATATATCTTCTTCTCGCGCCACCAAATATTCTTTTCCGTTGACCTTGATTTCGGTTGGGCCGTATTTTGAGAACAATACTTTGTCCCCTTTCTTTACCTCCATGGGAACGCGCTCGCCGTCATCAAAACGCCCGAGTCCGACTGCCACAACCCTGCCTTGCTCCGGACGCTCTTTTTCCGCTGTGGAGGGAATATAAAGCCCGGAAGCAGTTTTTTCCTCTTGCTTCAGTGGCTCGATAAGCACATGATCGCGCAAAGGCTGGACGCTAACCTTAACGTCGCCTTTTTCTGCCACGGGTTTGGAAACTTTCTTTGCCATAAAATAAAATTAATTACTAATAATAGATACATCTTAATTTTAGCACTCTAACAGTCGGAGTGCTAATTTTTCATACTAGAAAAATACGGGTACGTTGTCAACCCCGTTAGAGATAAAAGTGAAAAATTGGTTGAGGATAAAAATAATAATCAACCAGATTCAACGCTTCATACCATTTGATGCATGAATCTCTAACGGGGTCAACACCCCGTATATAAAAGGCCTGCCAACTTGCGTTGGCAGGCCTCGTTGTCTGCCGAGATACTCCACGTTCAGCGGAACGCTCGGCGGCGCCCCACGGATGAGCTCAACTTTTCTTCCCCCCAACAGAAAACATGCCTATTATAAACAGCAAATATCAGGACGAGCGCTTCCCGTTCGCCTGCGGGAAAATCTTCCCCGTAAAAATCTTGAGCAGGCTCGCGCTTCACATTAAGCGCGCCCACGACAAGCGCGAGAAACTGAATACAGTCATCACTCTCCTGTTGCAGGAACGGGCCGCTTCTATAATCCTCCTCCTTATCTTGGTAGTAGTCCGCGTGGAATACTCCCCCTGTCTGGTGGCTATCGTACCAAAAACGAATAATCACAATTCCTCCTTTTTGGAAGTAAAAATATTTACTTATAAACCAAAATAATAAATTAGTCAACACACCCAATGTGCGTAACTACTCACACCCTGCGTCATTGCTAGTAACAGCTGTGTTTTTTGCCCAAATTTTTGATTAAAAATTTCGTGTGGCATAAAATATTATCTAAAAACCAAGAACTAAAATTTTCATGGTAATCTTAAAAAGCAGTCCCGACACGACCGGGACTGCTGACACTTTATATTTCAATCCAAGAAAGCTATTTCAACTCTCTCATCAAACCAGTTACAAGCATATAAAGCGCCGAAAGTCCTATTAATCCGTACACAGCCTGCGCGAGTACTGACACGCCCAACAAAATTGCGACAAGATCCACGCCCATAAGTCCATAAAGAGCCCAATTAAGGCCTCCGACAACAACTAAAACAAACGCTGCCCAATCTAAAATTGACATTTTTTCCATAGTTTTTTACTAAAATAGAATATATAGGGATTTATTTGTAAATCGACCTATGTCTTTTTTCTACGCAAACATTAACCAACCTGCGAGAAAAAGATCTAAAAATATTATACCACATCACAAGATGCTAAATAAGAAAAGTTATCCACAGGGATATGGTATTTAATATACGATATCCCGTAAAGGTGATTTAATATCCCCGCTGGACTTTACGGGTTTAGTTTTGAAATTAAAAAAGTTGTCTTCATCAGACAACTTTTTACTAAAAATTACACGACTTTAGGGTTAATACCCTTTATTTTACCTCAGCATCGTCCTTTGGTTCCATACGAATATCACTGCTAAGATCGATTTGAACATCAGGCGGAAGTTTAGTGAAGGCAATAATTGCCATAGCATTGCCCCATGCAAGCGGCATGTGTTCATTGGGTACGCCGTTCTTATAGGCCTCGGGTACTTTGCCGTCAACAATATGCTTGCACCCCCCTTCAAACCAATGCCGCGCCTTTTCAGATTCGTGACGTTGAGAATATATAATCGACACTAAAAAGAAAAACATTGGCCACATCGCTGAAACTCCAATAAACTTCCCTTCGGTTGAACGATAATAATCGTCTCCCCAATATCTATTGAAGCCTTGTAGCTGAAGAAGGCGGTGTTTGTCGCCATTTTCCGACGTGTGGCCATTAATAACACGCTCAAGAAGTTCGTCCTGATCTTCTGGCCTTATAACGACGCGAAATGGCCAAATTAAAAATAATTGCGCGGCATCACAGTCGTGGTTGTGATGCGGTCTTCCGCATATATCTCGTGACTCAAAAGGAAAAATTTCGTGCATTGCATTGTACCCAAACTGAATAAGGGGATCTGCAATAATTGCAAGCCGCCGCCGCTGAATATAGCTTAGGCCATCTACAACGGAGCCAATAGATGAACAGTGGCGAATCTTGCATTCTTCCCACATACCAAAGTCTGGCTTTTGCCAATACTCAACGCTGCGAAGATAAAAAATTAAATCTTGAATTACTGCCAAATCGTCTGTATCTCTAATAATCCTAAGATTCTTAAAATCTAGATCAGCTACTATGTGCAAAAAAAGCCCATAAACATCCAGCTGATGATGCCCCCAGCCGTCGTCAGGCGTAATGCGTTCAAAAGTGTCTGGGTGGCGCTTCGCGTGAATAGCGGCCTCTAAAATATCTATTGGCGAGGTTGTTCTCAAAACCAATCTCTTCTTATCTTGCTTGAATATATCAAAAACAATCCATATTCCTTCGCGGCATTTTTCGTACTCTCCAAGATACCAGTATGCGTAAGCGCACCACATCATATCGCGTAGCCACATTGCGTAATAGTCGGTAGAGGGTGCCGCTATGAATGCTCCGTTTGGACGGCGGAGCTTTTCCATCTCCGCAAGCACGGCACTAGGATTAAACCTCGTCACGGCCGCATCTCCCTTCGCTGAGTTGTAAACGAACTGGCTATTTAATTTAGTTTATAGCTCTGCCAATAAATATTGGCAAATGAAAAGCCCCACCGTGGCGGGGCAATATGCTTAGTACAATTTAACGAAATGACGCTTTACTTAGTCTAACCCAGACAAACCATTGGTCATCCTTAATGCTGTATCCTTGTACAAACCAAGACATTAACTTAGTTTCTACTAGCTCTAAAATTAACGCTATATCTAACTTAATTCTCTGAGTCCGTTGGTCTAAATTAGCCGAACGTTTGCGATAAAGATTAGCATCTATAATAATCTCAAGAATATATTTTCCGTGCAAATCATCCGGCCCATATGCATGGAAATTCAATTCAATATCGTCAGGTGTTAACGCGCCATCGGTTTCTGGTATACAAAGATGCTCGGCAACTATATTGGGAAGTCTACTGCGCATCTCGTCTAGAACCGCACGATGAACCTTTTGACGATCATAGCGAATTGTCACATCAGGCATTATGCCACTCCTTCTGTGCCCACTCATTCCAACAAAAAACTCTTTTTCAAAAAAGAGTTTTTTGTTAATTCTACATTATTTATCACAAGTATATTCTATTGTCCAGCCGCGCCATCGCCCTCCTCAAACTTCCCTTCTTGGGTTTTTGGCTCGCCATCATGTATATTATCATCGGTAGGCGGCGTTCCACCGCCCGACTGGTCAGATGTCTGACCAGTCGCTTGCGCCTGCTTATACGCCATCTCGCCTATTTTTTGCGCGCTTTGCGACAATTGCTCCATTGCTTTTTTAATTGCTTCTGTGTCTTCGCCGTCTTTGACTTGTTTCAACGCATCTATTTTTTCCTGCACATTTTTTTTGGTTTCCTCGTCAACTTTCTCGCCAAGCTCGCGCATTGCTTTTTCCGTTGCGTAAATTAGCGTATCCGCCTGATTTTTCATTTCAATCTGCTCGCGCTTCTTTTTATCTTCTTGCGCGTGCACTTCCGCTTCTTTTGTCATGCGCTCAATCTCTTCCTTGGAAAGACCAGACGACGCTTCAATGCGAATTGTTTGCTGCTTTCCTGTTGCTTTATCTTTTGCAGACACATTCAAAATACCATTTGCGTCAATGTCAAACGTAACCTCAATTTGCGGCACGCCTCGCGGTGATGGCGGAATGCCATCAAGAATGAATCTACCGAGAGTCTTATTATCTGCCGCCATTTCGCGCTCGCCTTGTAAAATATGAATTTCTACTGATGGCTGATTATCAGACGCAGTAGAAAATACCTGGGTTTTCGCTGTTGGAATTGTGGTATTTTTTTCAATCAGCTTTGTCATCACAGCGCCCATCGTTTCAATGCCAAGCGACAATGGCGTTACATCAAGTAGAAGAACGTCTTTTACATCGCCTTGCATAATACCGCCCTGAATTGCCGCGCCCACCGCCACAACTTCGTCTGGATTAATGCCGAGATGAGGATCTTTGCCAAAAAGTTTTTTAACAGACTCCTGAATTGCCGGCATGCGTGTTTGCCCACCGACAAGCACTATTTCATCAATGTCCGACATTTGCACTCCTGCATCTTTTACCACTTGTTCGGTTTTGCGAGAGGCGCGCTCAATAAACTCGCTGACAAGATCTTCTAATATTGCTCGCGTCATTTTTAGCGCAAGGTGGCGTGGACCAGACGCGTCAGAAGTAATAAATGGGATATTAATTTCCGATTCCATGGTGCTTGAAAGCTCATGCTTCACGCGCTCTGCCGCTTCTTTTAATCGCTGAAGTGCCAGACGATCCCTAGACAAATCTATACCATCGGTTTTCTTAAACTCCGCGGCAATCCAGTCAATAATTTTTTGGTCAAAGTCATCGCCGCCAAGATGGGTGTCGCCTCCAGTTGATTTTACTTCAACTGTATCATGCGCCACTTCAAGCACGGACACGTCAAAAGTTCCGCCGCCAAAATCGTACACCACTATTTGCTCATCTTTTTTCTTTTCAAGGCCATAGGCAAGCGCCGCCGCTGTTGGCTCGTTAATAATGCGCTTTACGTTAAGCCCCGCGATTGTGCCAGCGTCCTTTGTGGCCTTGCGCTGCGCGTCATCAAAATAGGCGGGAACGGTAATGACAGCGTCGGTTATTGTTTCGCCCAGTCGCTCTTCCGCGTCTTGCTTCAGCTTCTGCAATACCATTGCGGAAATCTCCGCTGGCTTTAGCCATGAGTCGCCAAATTTTATTTCAACGCCGCCGCCCTGCCCTTCGCGTATGTCATAAGGCAAAAGTTTTTTGTCATACTGCACCTCGGGATCAGAAAAGTTGCGGCCGATAAGGCGCTTTGCGGAATAGATCGTGTTCGGCGCGTTAGTAACTGCCTGTCGTTTCGCGGTAACGCCCACGAGCCGCTCGCCTGTTTTTGCAAAAGCGACAACAGACGGCGTTGTGCGCGCGCCTTCTTTATTTTCAATAATTTTTGGCGCTCCACCTTCCACAACCGCCATTGCGGAATTAGTGGTGCCAAGATCAATACCGAGAATTTTTGACATATACGTAAAATTATTTATTACTTTGCAACTTTAACTTTGGATGGGCGAATTACACGCTCGCCAATACGATACCCCTTTTGTATTTCCTCTACAATCATACCGCCTTCTTTGCTTGATTCTTCTTCTGTTATTGCTTCGTGCAGAGATGGGTCAAAACTTTTTCCTTCTACGTCAATTTCCTCTACGTGATATTTATCAAGAATCTGCCGCAACTGTTTTTCAATCCCAACAATTCCTTGAAACCATTGCGATTTCCGTAAATCTTCCGATGCATGCTTTTCCGCAAGGACTATATTATCCAGCACCGCTAGTATCTCGTGAATAACATCCTCTACCGCCATCTCGCGGAACTCGCCCATTCTTTTATCTTGATCTTTGCGGAAATTTGAAAATGACGCGCGCTCTCTCTGCCAACCGTCTAGATATTCCTCTTTCTCTTGCCTCAACCGCTCAATAGTTTTTTTTAACTTTTCTCGCACCTCTCTCTCTCCAAGTCCGTCTTCTTCTAAAATATATGTCGCATCATCTGGCTCAGGAGGGTCGGTCCCTACGCGGAGGGACCGACCCTCCGAATCTTGCGCATTTTTATCTTCATTTTTGTTATTTTCTTCCATAATAAATTATATGAATAACTCTTTGGTATATTGTTGTAAATAGTCCAGTACCGCAATATTCTTACGGTACTGCATGCGCATGGGGCCGACAATTGCAATCGTCCCTTCTGCGTTATCGGGTAATGATACGGAGCACGCCAGCATGCTGAAGTCCTGCGCTTTTGAAATTGGATTTTCGTTACCTATAAATACCCGCACCTTCTCTGTTGGAGCAAGGCGCTGAGGGATTTCATCCTGCGCGTCTTCCATGAAAAGCACCATTTCGCAAAGCGTTTGATGATCGTTAAATTCAGGCTCGTTTAGCAAGTATTTAACGCCATCGCTATAAAAAGCGCGATCAGATGACCACCCCAAAACAAAGTTACGCGTCATGTCCGCTATATATTCGGTTATTTCTGGCATCACTTCACGCTCTGCCTCATCAATGAGCTGCTGAAGTTTTTTGGCTATTTTGTTTTCGTCTGATGCCTCATTGCGTGCTCGGATATCTTCCATGACCACATCGACAAAAAAATGATAGCCTTTGGCTGTGGGAATGCGCCCTGCAGACGTGTGCGGCTGTTCCAAATATCCTGCTTCAGTTAGATCCATCATTTCCTTGCGGATAGTTGCGGGGCTTATGCCAAGGCCGTATTTCTCCGCCAAAAACTGCGACCCAATTGGGATTGCGGAATTGATGTAATCTTCAATAACATAGCGAAGAATTGTTGTTTGCCTATCGTCCATTGTAATGCCAGTATATCAAAATTAGCACTCTAGTCAAGCGAGTGCTAATTTTACTTTTTATATACAAATCGATTATTTACCCGCCCACTTTTTCAGCTCCCCATACGATCCTTCTCCGCAAATATAATTTTTTGTTTCTGTATTGAAGAAAAAGGGCACACCGCCGCACAAACCCGTATCATACTGGCTCATTTTGTCAGCATTTTCCTCATTATGCCAAACTTCGTATTTTTCTAGCTTCACGCCAGTCTCATTTTCTAAACGCTCTACTAGTACGTCCATTACGTGGCAATGAGGGCATTCGCGCCCATAAAATTCTAGAAGCATATTAACTTATTTTATTTCTAATAGCTCCGCTAATTTTATCTTATTGAATCCAACAATAATTGTGCCATCAATATCAATCACGGGGACTCCAAGCTGGTTGGACTTTTGCACCATTGCACGGCGCGCCTCGTCGTCATCAGCTACGTTTCTTTCGCTATAGCTAATATTGTGCTCCTTAAAATAATCTTTTGCCATTTTGCAATATACGCACGATGGGGTTGAATATATTGTTACCTGATGCATGGGTAATAAATTAATTTTCAATAATCAATTTACAATTTTCAATGACGGGTTTGAAAATTTAGGTATTGAAAATTCATTGCGTAGAGCAACGTGGGGCGTAAAACCCTCCGTGGAGGGCCACGCCCTCTTTACGGAGTTGCCACGCAACTCTACGTTGTAAATTGAAAATTGGTGCTTGAAAATTGAGTTACTATATTTTCCAAAAAACCTTGCCTATAATGCTCGCTTTTGTTATTGCGCCGAATGTTCGACTATCCGTACTCGCTACTACATTATCTCCTTCAATAATGTACTCGCTATTATTAAAGGATGCAATTCTTTTGAGAATGAGGTTTCTACGATCTCGCGGATCCTGTGCTATTACTATATCACCTACACTATAATTCTCCCATGGAAATAACTCGCGCGCAAACACGAAATCTCCCTCGCGCGCGTATGGCTCCATGCTTTGGCCCTGAATTCTAAACCAATTTATAACCTTCATAATTCTAAAGCCATTCTTGTCTTTTCGTCACCGCTTTGTCGCCCTCTGCCTTTTTAAACATCTCTGCTATCTCATCCACAGCCGCTCGCAATTCTCGCGCCGCTTTTATATTAACTTCTCGCTTGTTCTGCGAGCAAAGCTTTGCCACTTTCCAAAACTTCTCATGCAGATCGGGAAACATCTCCAAATGCTCTTCCTTAAAATAATCAGTCCATAAAATCAGCAATTCTTGCTTGCAAATCTGCGCCCATTCTTCCTTTATTTGTGTCATGCGTCCATTCGCGTTTTCCCAAATAAGTTTTTCCTCGACAGAGGCATCAACGGAATGATGACCAAGATCAGTCAATTTTTGTACCATCTTCTCAATTGTTTCTGCGGCAATACCTGCTTGATGGGTTGTGTAGATGCCACACGGAATATCGCAATGAGCCCTAATCACAGGCGCTGGATAAATAACATCTATACTCTGTAATATTTTTTTAAAAAATAAATGCATAGAATCTATTAATTATTACTCGGTTACTATAACCGTTCCTAGGTTGCCCGGCTTACGATGGTCGTGATATCCCCATGTGCCTGCTTCATTAAATGTGAATAACCAATAACTTCCTGGAGCAATGAGTTCGCACGCGTCAAATATATTAATTGCATCTGGAGTACCGCACTTACCCGCATCTGTCCCAGGATAGCCAGTATGCGTAGGATGCGAATTTGATGATGGCCTGAAGGATACCGAGGAATTATTGGTAAATGCAACAGTCGTTCCCACATTTACTGTAAAAGATTCGGGTGAAAAGCCTGAATCAGTATAAACTATAGCGTTAATCTCTTCTTCTGATTCTGAAACAGGAGAGATGATTGACGGATTAGGTATTTGTATAGCCGGAGGCGGCGGAATTGTTGGCGGAGTAATGCTGGGAGCGGAAGTAGGCGCCTTATAGAGCGATGTGGGATCAATACGGCTGCCAAAGATACTCCAATATCCTATACCGACTGCGATTGTAACTATAACAACGGCGATTGCCAAAGAAGATTTGGACATAGAAATAAAAAATTCAAATCTCAAAAGTCAAAATTATGGTATCGCTACGAGCGACGTTTGCAGTGCGAATTTTCTAAAAGAAAATTCGCACTGCAATTTTGACTTTTAATTTTTAATTAGTTTTATTGTATCACAAAGTACCTCCACCTTCCAAACTGATCTGTGAAAAATTCGCAACTGCTGTATCCTGCTTGCTTTGCCATCCTTTCTACGCTTCCGCGCTGAGCTGGATCAAATTCGCAATATATTCTACCGCCGGGTTTTAGAAAATTTTTGGCTTGAGCGATAAATGGCCTTATGTATGCTAGTCCATCATCGCCGCCAAATACCGCGCTTTTTGGTTCGTATTGCAATACAGATTTTTGGACTCGTTTAATGCTTTTGATTGCGCAGTAGGGCGGGTTGGCAAAGATATAATCGTATTTACTAACAACTTCTGCAAATATATTGGACTTAATTACATTGTAACGACTCTCCGCTATATTGTTAATCTCGCAATTTTTCTTTATTTGGTCAATGAGTCGGCGATCAATTTCGGCAAAATCAACATGGGCATGCTCTACGTTCTTAAGTAACGCAACTCCAATGCAACCAGAGCCGGCAAAAATATCCAGACATTCCAATTGAAGCTTAACTTCAATTTTTTTGAAGTTAAGCTTCAATTTTCTCACTTCCATTTCCGTGATTGCTTTTTCCACCCAATACTCTGTTTCCGTACGAGGAATAAGCGGCTTTTTAGACAAATCGATTTTACAATCTAAAAACCTTGAAAAGCCGATAACATAATCTATCGGTTCGCCTGCTTTTATTAGCGCAATATCTTTTTCTATGGCCGCGAGCGTACGCCCTTTTGCTTCAGATAAGGATATACCGCCATATTTATCATTCAAAAGCCATGCTATTTCTTGTTCAAATTGATTCTTATTTCGTGACACCATTTGGATTAAAATTTTTACAAACTATATACTCCTCTCTACTATCCCTTTTAACCGCTTCCGGACGATAAGGCTTAACAAGAGAGAAATACTGCTTTGCTTGCTGTTGAAAATCACGAGTGTATTCTCCCTCAAATATCTTAGTGACGAAATGGCCACCCGGAATGAGCACGCCGGTTGCAATTTCAAGCGCCTTGGACGAAAGTTCGTAGGAGATCCCTGTATCGCGAGAATGAATACCAGATGTTAAAGGAGCCATATCAGAAACCACAACATTAAACTTCTCTTCACCAAAATGCTCGGCGCCCAATGTCAAAATATCTAATTTCTCAAATTTCATATTGGTGCCAACCTCCGCCTTCAAATCAGTAATATCAATTCCCCATACCAATCCCCTAGAACCAACCTTCTCTGAAATATACTGCATCCACGACCCGGGCGTTGCGCCAAAATCTATCACTCTATCGCCTTTATGGAAAATCTCGTACTTTTTATCAATCTCTTTCAGCTTATAGATCGATCGAGCAACAAAGCCCTCCTCCTGGGCTTTTGTTGTGTAAAATTCTTTTTTGTTGTCCTTTCTATACATATTCTTAAATCGTCGCGGAGGTCCCATTCTTTTTCCAGTATCTATGTGAAGCCCAGAACGCAATCCCTACCACGCCTATCGTTACGAGAGTAGGTATCCACTCCGCAATATGCACGCCAAATGCTCGCAAAAGCATAGTAATGCCCAGGAACCCTATTGATGTCATAGCACCGTTTTTCAACCATTTATAGCGCCCAACTTTTTCAATTCCGCGCAAGGTAAGATCTCGCACAACGAAAGCTCCGATTCCATTTCCGATGAGAATAAATAGTACGTTCGTCGTAAAGGCAAATGCTCCTATTACACCATCAATGCTAAATGACGCATCCAGCACTTCTAAAAACATAATTTTAGCAAAATCGCTACGTCCTGCTTTTTCCATTGTCGCTTCTTCGCGCTCCGCAACTTCGCGAAATCCATAAAGAATGAAGAATACGGCATTTCCGGTGGCGGCCGCGATCATGGCAAAAGGATTTTCGCGAGACATGTACAATATACCCACCAGCAAAAGCGCGGCAAAAGCAAAAAACCAAATTCCCATGTGCGGCTTAATGAGTTTGTCTGGCACAAAGTACGGATCTTTCTTTTCAAGAAATAGCCAGTGCAGATATAGTAGGAGCATAAACATTCCTCCGCCCATCAAGAGAATGTACGCGCTGGCATCAATTGCTTGACGCGCGGCTTCGTTACTGCCCATCATTGCCTGCAGCGCGCCCCAAAGAGTTGTGCCTGGAGCAGTAAGCCATACGATAACAAGAGGTAATAATCCTCGCACCACGACAACAGCAATGAAGATTCCCCATATCAAAAACCACTGTCGCGCGCGCTGGCTCATGGTTTTTAGCACATGCGCGTTGACAATCGCGTTATCAACACTATTTACGACCTCAAAAACTACGAGGCCGAGAATGACGAGGATGACGGTAAACATTGATTCTATAATAACTCAAATTATTTAATCGGGCGATGGCGCTAAATATTTCTTCCCTTTCAATTTATCCGGCAAGAAACTTTCCTTAGTATACTTCTCATATCCCTTACCGTAGTCCAATTCTTTCATCAGTTTAGTTGGGGCGTTGCGAATTTCAAGCGGAACGGGCAGATTGCCGTGCTTTTTCACGTCCTCTGTCGCCGCCATCAAGCCATTGTAAGAGCTACGATCTTTTTTGCACTCGCAAAGATATGTTACTCCATGAGCTAGGTTGATAGCGCATTCCGGCAGGCCGATTGTTTCAACGGCGCGAAAAACCGCGTTGGCAACCACGAGCGCTGTGGGATGCGCTAGACCAATATCCTCACTGGCAAAAATTACCATGCGCCGCGCGATAAATAGCGGATCTTCGCCCGCGTCAACCATGCGAGCTAAATAATACAACGCGGCGTCCGGCTGGCTCGCACGCATGCTTTTAATAAACGCGCTGATGGTGTTGTAATGCTCTTCGCCCTGTTTGTCGTAGCGCAAAAATTTTGATTGCAGTGTATTTTTTAACGTGTCTACGGTAATTTTTTTGTACAGACGATTGGTATTTTCCATCATGGTAATCGCCTGCCGAGCGTCACCGTTTGCCATGGCAATAAGCCAGTCTTTTGCTTCTGCGTCAATCTTAAAGCCAGTTCTGTCTACAATAATAGCCATCTCATCTGGCGTAAATTCATTCAATACAAACACGCGGCAACGCGACAGAAGCGCGGGGATAACTTCAAAGCTAGGATTCTCCGTAGTAGCGCCGATTAGTGTAATTTCGCCACGCTCAACGTATGGCAATAAAAAATCCTGCTGGGATTTACTAAAACGGTGAATTTCATCAAGAAACAAAACCTTCGGCTGGCCTTCGTTTGCTTCGTCCGCCAAAACTTTGCGGATGTCATCTTTTCCCGCCGACACAGCGGAGAGTTCATATATATGAGCATTTACGCTTTGCGCGTATATTTTTGCCAAAGTAGTTTTCCCTACCCCAGGCGGTCCCCAAAACACAAACGAAAACAAATGCTTTTTTTCAATAGCAACACGAAGCGGCTTATCTAATCCGACAAGATGATTTTGGCCGACAAATTCGTCCAGTGTTTTAGGACGTAATTGTGATGCGAGAGGTTCCATGACAACAACCAATGAGCAATGAACAATGAACAATACTGGAACATTGCGGATATGCTCTGAATTATACCGATATCATAAGATTATCACGACAGTGAAAAACTAAAAGCCCTAAACAAGATTGCTCTTGCTTGGGGCTTGAGCTTGGGGCAAACAGATCTACGCGACATTATGTTTCCTGAAAAGATATTTGTGTGAAAAATATATCATTGCGGATATCAATGCGATAATAATAATGATTCCGATAACTATTTCTTCCATCAAAGTAATCACGCCGCCAGTGCGCGGTAATTCTTGAACTGAAATAGTAATAGGAATTTTTACCCCCGTATTTGCCTGAAACTGAATTTCGGTAAGCGGCCTTGCAATAACTGAAAGGTTTGTCGTCATAACCTGCGGCGTATTTCGGCTTAACAATTGACTAACGCTAATTTGCACAGATTTATTCATACCCGCCTCTAGTGTAAAGCTCTTGGGGTTTATGGAAATAACGTCGGAAAAATTATCCGGATATACCTCAAAAACCTGCACATCTGCCGTAGGATTTGTAACTACAATATTTGCTTTTTCTATTTTTCCCCGCTCAATATCAAAAGTAAGTTTCGATGGGCTGACAGTAATACCTCCCGCCGAAGCGTAGGCAAATGGAATAGATACGAGGATAATAATTAATAACTTTTTCATATGTTCATAGGCGATGAGGATAGCCGGGATACCCTCAGGGTATCCCGGCTATCCTCGTATATCCTCGTATTACTGCGCTGTTGCCCAGAAGATTAGCTGCGCTGTTTTAGTGTTTCCATCTGCTTGATAGTTCTGCGGTACAGCAAGCTGAAGGACAATATCTTTTTTGTCTGCTTTTGCTACGGTTGCTTGAAAGTTATGCCAATAAACATTATTTACATTGAGATTATCTGTAAATAGAGCATCTCCCGATACTGATGTTGTAATTGCTATGGCGTCAGTTCCCCCATTGCTCATTGTAATGGTAGGGCTTGCGGCGATAGAGCCGGGAGCCAGTGTTCCAAAATTCACGCTTGATGGTGTAACTATGAATGATATAGAACTCTCCGGCGTAATTTTTGTCTTACTCACCGTAGCCGACAAACTAACCGATGCGTTGGCAGGCTGGCCAGCTTGAAGTGTCGCCAAATTACTGCGCACGTATCCCTGTTTTGAGGCATAAACTCTATATAAACCATCGCCTGGCGTAATCAGAGCATAACCATTTATATCTGTTAAGGAAGTGCCGTTTCCAAAAAATACCGTTGCGCCACTAAGCGGCGCCCATGCGTTATTAGAATAATATTTTACAATTGCGGTAGTTGACGCGCCGCTTGAGATCTGCGCGGATGACACTTCCAATTTAGTCGAAGGCCAAGTGTAATCGCCGTAATACCAAAGAACCGAATCGTCCTTCTTGAGCACATAATCCCCCGCGCCAACATCTGGCATAATGTTGTTTACCATATACATCCATCCGATCATGCCGGAAGCCGTATCGTTGTTGATTTTATCTAAGTAAGGGCCGTACGCGGTGTTTTGTATATTATATGTATAACCACAGATATCTTTGGCATTTTTCACAACATCGAGCGCGGTTTGCGCGGCAATATCGCCATTGCAGATCTGCGATCCAGATCCTTCAATGCGAAATGAGAACTTTTGACTTGAAGTCGCTGAAAATATATTTAGAGGCAATGTTTTTCCTTGAAGCGCAATAGTCGCGTATGCAGTAGTCGTAGCAGAAAATCCGTCTTCGCTTGAGCCTGGCTGATACTTGAAATATCCTTGACTTGCCTGATTTGCCTCAAGATATGAAATTGGCGTGTTGCTTGATTTAGACAATGTTACCGCGTCTATACGCAAGGCGTTGAAAACCCATACCGCCCATGCCGTTGAAGATGAATCCGAATCCGTGCCGGGCGTGTAAGGAAAACCGCCATCGTTATTTTGCGCGCTCTTAAGATAAGTTAAGGCGCTTTGTATACGAGAATCAGAGTTTGGCGTGCCTGCTGAAAGAAGCGCGAGTATTGCCGCGCTTGTCATATTCGTATCCGAATCAGATACTGTCGCAAACCCCCACCCGCCATCTGTATTCTGACGCGAGATTATGAAGTCTTTGGAATCTGCGATTGCGGAATCACTTACTGAAACGCCTGCGGAAATTAACGCGAGAATACCAAAATAGTCATCATTCAACATCGCGACGTCGCCGATCTGGCCGTTAATGTGATAGCTTTTCAGCCCAGCGACATAATCCGAGGAACCGAACGTGCGAGGATCTTTGCCCATTGCGGTAATAGCAAGAATAGGCGCCTCATAGCTAACAGCGCTTCCGCCGCTTACAGTGGTAAGCGATGGCGCGGAAGATGATGATGGCATTGAATCAAGGGCGACAAGCCCCATCACGCTCCACGGGCTATCGCCATGCGCGGCTAGATATGTTTGCGCGCCGCTAGTGCTGTAAGATGCGCTAACGTAATTAAAAGGAATTACTATAGAAATAACCAGTAAAACTGCGATGAACTTTGAAAAATTATTTTTCATATATTACGTTTAATTATCAAACGAAAACCACGCTCCGAGTGGAAGCGTGGTTTTATAAATAAAGTAAAAACGCGGCTTCCCTTTGGCTCGAAGAGAATGCAAATATTCTTAAGATAGCTAGTTAGCATTCTGACTACTTTGTCCGAGCGCTCGGACAAAGATTACAGTTGCGGCACAGCGCCGGAATTTTCCATTCGCGTAATTGCGAAGTGGAAGCACCGGACTTCCCTAACCGACTCTCGTGCATGGCACAAGAGAACTATCAAACATGTTGGTAAAGTAATTATAAGTTTATAACCTCATAATTTTTCTGTCAAATAGATGTATGCGTCCACAATAGAAAAGCCCCACGTTTGTGGGGCGATTAACAAAGAATACGCTATGCCTGTTTCTGTAGAGTAGCTTCATAGGCCGCTTTTCGGTCGGCGTGGATCTCGGCGCGCTGCTTCTTAATAGTCTCAACGATATCGGCGGTTTGGGCTGCATCTTTTCCGGCGCTAGCATACGCTTGCCTAATTGTCTTAGCCGCACCACCAAAAGTGGCATGGCTAGATATCATAATCTCCGGATCGTCTTCATACTTAACGACGACCCAAAAGAACAAATGCTTAGAAACTATATAAATCCCGTATCTATCGGATATATAGCGCAAAAAACGATCGTGACCCATTCCTCCCACCTTTTCTTTACAATCGTCCTACGCGGCAAAAGCACTATTAAATTGATTCCTGAATTCTACGCCTACCCATACTTTTGTCAAGGGCAATGCCAGTAACCGCTATGATAGATGTCACTCGCCCGTCTAACTATGCTACAATGAAATTAATTAACAAATGAAAAATGAAAAATACTATTGCTTTTATAGTTGTTGGCTTAGCTCTAATTGGCGCGCTGTTTGTTTTCTATTCCAAAGATGCAAGCGCGCCTACTGAAACTCCAAATAGCACTCCGCCACCAGCTCAAGAAGGTCTGCCTGGTATGCAAACGTCAGATGCACCATGGAAGGTAGAACTGGAACACTTGAGAGAACGTCTTGACGCAATTGGCCTGCCTGCTCTAGCCCAAGAAGGCATGGCGCTTCACACTCATCAGCACCTTGATATATATATTAACGGTAATACTTCGATGATAATCCCCGCCGGAATTGGCATGCATCAACTGGAGAACTTCATATCTCCTATTCACGCGCATGCACCAGACAATATTATTCATATTGAATCTCCCGAAATAAAAGATTTCACCTTGGGCCAATTCTTTGATATTTGGGGAGTGCGCTTTACTACTGATTGTATTGGCGGATATTGCGCGAGTGATGACAAGATTTTGCGAGTATTTGTAAATGGTTCTCAAATACAAGGAGATCCGAGGCAAATAAAGCTCGAGGAGCTACAAGAAATCGTTATAACTTACGGCACCGAACAAGAAATGCCAAACCCGATACCGCAAAACTATCCATCTATTCCTGGCGAATAATTCTAACTAAAAAAGCCCCGTGTGAACTGTACCCTCTACAGTAGACACTGAAAAAAAAGCTACTAGGCAGTTTCTAAAAGATGATTCCTGTATTCTACGGGGGTCATCTTTTTTCTTTGAAGCTTTGTTGAAGCCAGGCTTCAACGCGCGCGTGGAAGCCTGGCTTCAACAAACTGGTATAGAACAGAAAAAAGTGGACACTTTTAGTGTCCACTTTTGGGGGTACAGTTCATCGCGGGGCGTTTTTAGTTAGAATCTTACAAAAATGCAAAGAAACCAACGGCTACCGCTGTCATTAATGTAATAATAAAAATACCTAATACATTTGAAGTAGCGGAATTGGTAAACCGCCCCATTATATTTTTATTATTGGAAATAAGTAAAATGAGGACTAATATAGGGGGAGCAATAATAGCATTTAACGCCGCGGAATAAATAAGCATGCGAAAGGGGCTAATTGGCAAGAAGTTTACAAGCAACCCTATAAGCATAGCGGCTATTATAACTCCGTAGAATCCATGCGCCTGTTTAAAATTTCTATAAAGCCCTTCCTTCCAGCCCAAGCTTTCAGACAGCGCGTATGAAGCAGAGCCTGCAAGTACAGGCACGGCAAGCAGGCCAGAACCAATAATGCCTATTGCAAATAGCAAGGATGCAAAATTTCCCGCAATCGGCTTAAGCGCCAAAGCTGCCTGCGCGGGTGTTTCAATGCTCGCGATACTAGATTGCCCCAAGGTGGAAGCTGCCGCTATCATAATAAAGAATACAATAATATTGGAAAAAATCATGCCGATCTTAGTATCAGTATTCATAGCGTTAACATCTCCCATATTGATTTTAGGCGTTCCCCTGCCCATCATGCGCAATTTATTACTCGCGACCTCTTCTTCAACTTCCTCATTTGCCTGCCAAAAAAATAAATAGGGCGACATATTTGTTCCCAAAATAGCAAGTAGTCCCAGTAGAAAAGATTTATTTAATTCGATGTTAGGAATAATCGTTGCGAAAAAAATTTGCGTCCAGTCTTGTTTAACAGCAAATGCCACGCCCGCGTAAGACAATAACAAGATCGCTGAATATTTTAAGAATTGCGCATAAATTCGATAAGAAATAACAACTTCAAGAAATAGTATAAATGATGCTATGCCAAAGAGCAGAAAGGCAAAAGGGATTGGCACGAGCAACTGCATGGATGCCGCCATCACTCCTAAATCAGCTCCGATATTAATGGTATTGGAAACTAAAAGTAGCACTACGATAACGTACAATAAACTCTTAGAGTAGGTTTGCTTGATAACACCAGCTAGCCCCTTGCCAGTGACCAAACCGATACGGCCGCACATCTCCTGAATCGCCACCATAAATGGTAAGGTAAACAGCGCCGTCCACAACATACCATAGCCAAACTGCGCGCCGGACTGCATGTGCGCGGCTACGCCTGTAGGGTCGTCATCCGCGGCGCCGCTAATAAAGCCAGGACCCAATATATTAAATATGTTTTTCTTTTGTTTTTCCGGCATATGGCATTTTATGAAGTCTTTTTAACCACAATCATAACTTTTTCTACTGAAAAAATGATTTCGTGGTTGCCGGTGGGATAATCTTGAAGCGCGTTATATAACACATCTTCTGCGTAACGATATTTTTCGCCGCGTCTTGTTCCCGAGTCATTAGTGATAAATTCTTTAGTTGCCGAGTCGTACCCGCGAATAAGAATATTGTGCTGTATCGGACCGGGAGGCACATAAAAAGGATTGCGCAATTTCCTACCATTAACAGGCACAATTACCATGTTTCCCCTTTCAAGCTCCGCCTTAATATCCGTAGTAGTAATATTCTCCTTAAGTTCCACATTACTATAACCAAAATATCCTTTGAATATTCTATCAATAGTATCTTGCGCCTTCGTGTCGCGGTACTCACCGTACATTTTTTGCTCCCAATCAGAAATGGTGATAATCTGGCTCTCCGCGTCTAAAGGAGCAATTGATTTCTTGCCCCGTACCCACAACATCGCCATAAGGACAGAAGCTTCTTCGCATCCCGCTTCTTGCCGCTGGTCTGCCCAATTGCCTAACGGAGCTTGCGATATAAATGGCACGCTAAGAGAGGTTGCGCTACTTGATATGGCCGTTGGCGTAGATGCTGTTGGTGTTGGAGTTACTGGCGCAGCTACGGGAAGTTTGACCGGAGTATTAATTGGACGCAACGATTGTTTTATGGATGTTGTAGTAGTTGTTATCTGTTTATCAGTGTACATCCCAATAACTACGCCACCTAAAACCAAGGCAAGACAAATCAAAAATCCCCAAAGTATTATTGGGGCGTAACTGGATGATGATTGCGTTTTTTGCACTCCTTTCATTATAAAATTATATTACAACAAAATAACCCTTAGGTCTAAAAATGGCGGGGCAGCAAGCCAGTATTCTGTATTCCGTATTCTTGATTCTATGTTCGTTCTATGCTACTCTGAAAGGAGTTCTATGGGTCTTATACTCAAAATCATTATCACAATTGCAGCCAACAGTCTTGCGGTTTACATCGCCTCGCTTTACATTCCCGGCTTTACATTCACCGGAAATTGGCTTATGCTGGCCACAACAGGATTCTTTCTTGCTGTGGGGCATTCTATCGTCCGGCCGATACTGAAAATTCTCACTTTCCCACTCATAATTATTACATTTGGCCTCTTTAACTTCGTAATCAATATCATTATTATCTGGGGTGTGCATATGCTCGTCCCGGAGCTTGGCATTCAAGGCATATTGCCTCTTATCGAAGCTACGCTACTATTTAGCGTTACTAATGCCATGCTACATTTATTTAGACTATGACTCTTCCCAACATACCAGTTCCATCATTTACTCATTTGCCGTCGTTGCTTCCCTCTAGCGCGGGGTGGATCTCTATTGCGCAGATTGCCATTGCGATTCTTTTGGTTATCGCGATCCTTCTCCAACAGCGCGGCTCAGGCCTTTCAAGCGCTTTCGGCGGACAGGGTGGCGTATATTATCAAAAACGCGGTTTTGAAAAAGTTCTCTATTGGAGCACTATTGTTCTTGGCGCCCTATTTGCCGGAGCGGCGTTCCTGATGCTGCTAGTGTAATCAACGAATAACGAATCCGACACGAATATACGAATACTCTTGGGCAGTAATTCGTTTATTCGTAAAAATTCGTTATTCATTGATTAACTTACCGTTATTCGTTGATAATTTCCATGTTTCGCTTACGACAATTACTGACAAAATTTTCTATTTTATTAAATAACCTTTCATCAACCGAACGATACATAGTCGGCTTTTTATCTGTAGTAGTTCTAGCATCTCTTATTGCATTTGCGGTACAATACTATCTTAGCAATACAAAACTCGCGCCCTCCACGGGAGGAAATTATCGCGAAGCAATGATTGGCCTGCCGCGTTTTATCAATCCGGTGCTTGCGCCCGGCAGTGATATTGATCGTGACATCGCGCGGCTTATTTATCCTTCACTTCTTAAATATGATGCGGAGGGAACCCTTGTGCCCGACCTTGCGGAATCTTATCAAGTCCTCAATAATGGCAAACAATACCGCTTTATAATTAAGGATCGCGCGCAATGGGAAGATAATACGCCAATTACTGCTGCCGATGTTGTTTTTACCATTAGCCTAATTCAAGATCAAAAATACAGCAGCCCCCTACGACAAAATTGGATAGGTGTCGCCGCGAGCCAAGAGGGAGATCGCGTAGTAATTTTCAACCTTGATTCTCCTTACCCGCCTTTTACGGAAAATACAACGGTCGGCATTCTCCCTAAGCATATCTGGGAGAACGTGGCGCCGAATAGTTTTTTGCTTGCAGACGCCAATCTAAAACCAATTGGCGGTGGCCCGTTTAAATTTAATAAATTTCAAAAAGATTCTACGGGATATATTTTTTCATATGATCTTGCGCGCAATGATAAATACTATGCGCAGAAGCCATACTTAGATGGTATTTCGTTTAGATTCTTTGATAGTGAAGATGAAGCGATTAGAGCGTATAATAGAAGGGCAGTGGACGCCGTAAGCACAATTTCCGCTACAGCTCTCGACCAACTCCACTTAACTTCACAAACTACCGTATATTCATTTACCCTACCGCGCTATTTTGCTATTTTCTTTAATCAAAACCAAAACCCAGCCCTGCAAGACAGCTCGGTGCGCCAGGCGTTGCAATTTGCAACTGACAAGGACTCGCTCGTCTCCTCCGCGTTAAACGGAAGGGGAGAAAAAGTTTCCACTCCCATCCTGCCGTTCATGCCGGAATTTAACCAAGCGGCGGGAGCAATATATTCGTTTGATGCTGATAGGGCCCGCGCATTGTTGGATAAAGCCGGCTGGCAAATTAGTGAAAACGATGGCACGCGCGCTAAAAAAAGCGGCGCTATATCTATGGCGCTGGACATTACGCTTGCCACGGTAGCATGGCCAGAGCTTCAAGATATCGCCACGGAATTACAAAAGCAGTGGGCAGCGGTTGGAGTTCGCCTTAAAGTAGAAACATATCAACTGGGAGAACTTCAGCAAAATATAATGGCGCCACGGAATTACAGCATGCTTCTATTTGGGCAGGTGCTTAGCCTTGAGCCCGATCCATTTTCTTTTTGGCATTCATCGCAAAAGAAGGATCCGGGATTAAACTTATCGTTATACGGCAATAATAACGTGGACAAACTTCTTGAAAATGCGCGGCAAGAACAAAATCCAGCAACGCGAAATTCCGACCTTCAGCAATTCCAACAAATCCTGATGAACGACAATCCCGCAATTTTTCTTTACAACCCTTCATATCTTTACCCCGCCAATAACACGATAAAAGGTATTGAAAACGGCACGGTCGCGGATCCGTCATGGCGATTTGCGAATATTACGAATTGGTACGTTAATACGAGGAGAGAAAATAAATAACAAACTAATTTTCAATTTTCAAATCCCAGTTTTCAATGAATTTACAATGAAACAATTTTCAATACGCCGTGTTTTTGACATTGAAAATTAAGATATTCATTGTAAATTGAAAATTGATCATTGAAAATTTACTCTTATGGTCTCACAAGTAGACAAATCAAACATGCGCCAAGTAATATTGGATTTTCCTACCCAGCTTGAGACGGGATTAAAATGCGCGCAGCGCGCTATTCCCATAATTAAAAACCCTGTAACTAAAATTGTCATTGCTGGCATGGGCGGCTCGGCATTGCCGGGTGAGCTGTTGAAGCTTGTTGCGGGCAATGGCTCTATTCTTTCGCGTCCTGCTGAAATACACATCCATCGTAATTACGGACTGCCCTACTACGCGGATGATCAAACGCTTGTCATCTGTATTTCATATTCCGGAGGCACTGAAGAAGCAATCAGCGCATATGATGAAGCTCGCGTAAGAAAATTGCCCGTAGCTGTTATCGCCATGGGTGGAGCCCTGCTTGAAAAAGCTCTTCGCGACGGCGTGGCGGTGGCGCAAATTCCAACAACACATATTCAGCCAAGATCGGCGATTGGATACCAATTTGCTGCTTTGATAAAAATTTTAAGCAACGCCGGAATTATTTCTTTACAAGACGATGCGCTTATCGCCGCCGCCAAATCACTATCGCCCGCTTCGTCAGAAAGACATGGGAAAACTATTGCTGTAAAGCTAGCAAGGCGCACACCGCTTTTCTACGCCTCACAGGCTAACAAGGCGCTTGCGTATATATTGAAAATAAAAATAAATGAAAACGCCAAAACAATGGCTTTCTACAATTATTTTCCTGAGCTTAACCATAATGAAATGGTCGGGTTTACCCAGCCGCAAAACAAATTTTCTATCCTTATGTTGACTGATAGGAGTGATAATCCTCATATTCAGCGCCGCATGGACCTCACCGCTGACATCGCCAAAAAATACCACATTCCCGTACTTCCTATTGACATTACAAATGAGAGGATATATAATAAAGTATTCAATGCCCTATTGCTGGGCGACTGGATCTCTTATTATCTTGCAATTCTCTACAAAACCGACCCAACGCCGGTAAAAATTGTGGAGGAGTTAAAAAAACGATTGGCGAAATAGATTTACGATTTAAGAGATAAGATTTAAGAATTATTGTTTTTAGTTTTGTAATTCTTGTTTTAATTTTCAATCAATTGACAATAACTAAATTTTCTCCGCCTGAGACGCCTGCCCGCCTCTGGCGGGGATCAGCCTTAGCGTAAAATTACATTTTGTTGTAATTTTTGTTAAACGTAGAAATACATTTTGTTGTATTTTTTGTTAAACGTAGAAATACATTTTGTTGTATTTCTTGCTCTGGCTGAAAACATAGTCATTGAGAATTGTGACATTGTAAATTCATTGCGTAGAGCAACGTGGTTGCCACGCAACTCTACGTTGTAAATTGTAAATTGAAAATTCTTTAATCGCGGACGTGGTATCCTGCGCTAAAGCTTCGGAATACCCGATCCCTGTAAGAAAATTATTTTTAGATAAACTGCTTGCAGTTCCGAAGTTTTAACGAAGGACTGCGGACGTGGCGAAACTGGCATACGCGCTAGCTTCAGGTGCTAGTAGCCGCAAGGCTGTGGAGGTTCAACTCCTCTCGTCCGCACCTAGTAATCTCAAAACTCAAAACTAAAATCGCAAATCTGAATTTCAAATTTAAAATCTTCGCTCGTAGTTTTTAGATTTGAGCTGTAGTTTTGAGATTTGCCATTTGAGATTTGAGATATTATGCCTATTTTTACAAATCCAATAACATTTAACATTCTTATCAAATAACTAAAATTAAAATAATTTATGTCCCCAGTAGAACCAAAACAACCAACATCACCGCGGGTTCCTCATAGACCGCGACATCGAGGCCTTGATATATCGAGGCACAATCCTTCAGGGCGTGGCACATCGGGCCAAAAAAGGTCTAGATTCGGCAGCCATGACCGCCAGCGACGCATTCGTGTCGCCCAATCACCGCTCACCGGCGCGCAGCCGGCGGGTTTTAACGTAGCTCCACAGCTTTCAGCAACCCCAGATGACCATGTAAAGATTATTCCAATGGGCGGGCTTGAGGAAGTAGGCCGAAATATGACAATTATTGAGTATCGCGATAAGGTGCTCATAATAGACATGGGCTTACAGTTTCCAGAAGAAGATATGCCGGGCATCGATTACATCATCCCGAATATCTCATATCTTACCGAACCAACGCCTAATGGCCCTGGCCTGAATAAGATTGAAGGCAAAAAGAAAGAAGTGGTGGGCGTGGTAATCACCCACGGCCACATGGATCATGTCGGAGCAATTCCTCTTATTATTCCCAAAATAGATAATCCAACAATTTATGCTTCCGCTCTTTCGCGCGGCATCATCTTGAAGCGCCAGCAAGATTACCCAAATGCGGCTCCGCTAGATATCCGAGAAGTAACCAAAGACACCGTGCTTGAGCTTGGCGCATTCCATATAGAATTTTTCCATGTAAACCACAACATTCCGGGAAGCTTGGGCGTGGTTGTAAAAACACCTATGGGCACAATAATGCACACGGGCGATTTTAAATTTGACCATTCGCCCGTTGGCGACGAGCCAGCTGACTTTGCGCGCATCGTAGCGCTCGGTTCACAAGGGATTGATGTGCTAATGTCCGATTCAACAAATTCAGAAACTCCAGGCTATACAATTTCTGAAACACAAGTACAAAAAAATCTTGAAGATATTGTAAAATCCGCGCCTGGCCGCATTGTGGCGGCAACATTCGGCTCGCTTGTAAGCCGCATCCAACAGCTCGTTATTATCGCGGAAAAATATAACCGCAAAGTAGCGCTTGATGGATATAGCATGAAGGCCGCGTTTGAAATTTCGCGCGAGCTTGGCTTTATCAAAGTTCAACGCGACACTATGATTGATGTAAAAAATATCAACGACTACCCCGCTAACCGCGTTATGCTAATTTGCACGGGCGCGCAAGGCGAGGGCGAGGCGGTGCTGATGCGCATCGCAAACAAAGAGCACCGCTATTTTACTATTCAAAAAAATGACACGGTTATCTTTTCTTCGTCAGTCGTTCCCGGCAACGAGCGCACTGTTCAATCGTTGAAAGATATCTTAATGTATCAAGGCGCGCGAATGTACCATTCGCGATTGATGGATATTCACGCCTCCGGCCACGCCCAAGTGGAAGACCTGAAGCTGATGATTAACTTAGTTAAACCGCGCTATATTATCCCTATTCATGGAAACCACTATATGTTGCGCTTGCACGGTGATATTGCCGAAAGCATTGGCATGATCCCAAACCATGTTCTTGTAGTAGGCAACGGCCATGTTGTTACGATGCGCAACCACGAGCTAACCGTCACCAAAGATCGAGTACAGACAAGCTATGTGATGGTTGACGGACTTGGCATAGGAGACGTCGGCAATGTTGTGTTGCGCGACCGCCAGGCAATGGCGCAAGATGGCATGCTTGTGGTAATCGCAACAGTAGATAGCCAAACCGGTAAAGTTAAGGGTAATCCTGATATTATTTCCCGCGGGTTTATTTACCTGCGCGAATCAAAACCATTGCTCGCTGAAGTGCGCAAACGCACCAAAGAGATCGTGGAGCACGCTTCAGCCCCCGACCGCGACAGCAACTGGGCGTATATAAAAACAGTTCTGCGCGACAAGCTTGGCGATTTCCTATTCCAGCAAACCAAACGCCGCCCGATGGTGCTGCCAGTGGTGATTGAAGTATAATAATAAAATTATCTCAAATCTCAAATGGCAAATCTTAAATCTAAATCGCAAATCTAAAATCTTATCCGTAGTTTTAAGATTTGAGTTATAGTTTTGCGATTTAAGATTTGAGTTTTGAGATATAATATTATTAGCACTTAAAAATTACAACATATTTTCTTAAATCGTAAATTTTATCTCTTAAATCTACTTATGCGTATCTTAAGCGGCATCCAACCTACCGGCCAGCTCCATTTGGGAAACTATCTTGGAGCTTTGCAAAACTTTGTGGCATTGCAGGAAACTAACGACTGCTATTTCATGATAGCGGACTTGCACGCGCTAACAGTGGCGCACGAGCCAAAACAGCTCGCGCAAAACACGCGCGAGCTTATGCGCGCTTTTCTTGCCATTGGTCTTGATCCGAAACGTTCCGTGCTTTTTGTGCAATCGCATATTCCCGCGCACACCGAGCTTGCGTGGATCTTTAACACCATCACTCCGCTTGGCGAGCTTGAGCGCATGACACAATTTAAAGAAAAAACGGAACAGTCGTCATCTATAAATCTAGGGCTTCTTAGCTATCCCGTACTGATGGCGGCGGATATTTTACTGTATAAACCCCACGCAATACCCGTTGGCGAAGATCAGGTGCAACATCTTGAGATGACGCGCAGCATCGCTCGCAAATTCACCAATTTTTACGGAAAACTTTTTGTTGAGCCGGAAGCGATTTTAACAAAAAGCACCTCTCGTGTGATGTCGCTGCAAGACCCGACAAAAAAAATGTCCAAATCTCTTGGGCCGCAAAATTATGTTGGAATTTTTGAAGACGAAGAAATAATAAAGGATAAAATAAAAAAAGCCGTAACTGATTCAGGAAGCGAAGTAAAATATAATCCGAAAGCAAAGCCCGCCATTTCAAATCTTCTTGCAATTTACAGCATGATAAGCGGCATGACTATCCCGCAACTTGAAAAAAGATATGAGGGCCGAGGATACGCTGATTTTAAAAACGAACTTGCAGACGCCGTTATTAAACACCTTAAACCAATCAGAGAAAAATTCCAAAATATTTCAGATGACGAAGCGGCTGAAATATTTGAAAAAGGCGGCCGCAAAGCAAGAACGGAAGCAGATGCGGTAATGAAGGTGGTGCGAAAACGAGTTGGACTGGTTTAGTGAGTCGACTAAGATGTTGAATAGGAAAACGAAATAACGAATCATCCTCATAATCCTCGGCAGACAGGTGAATACAGAATCATGAATAGTGAATAGTGAATACTAGAATACCGTATATCTAAATACAGTATTCATGATTCGTGATTCACTATTCACGATTCTAAGGTCACACGTACCCCAACTTTCCTGTCAATGACGCCACATGCTCGCGATCAAGCTTGTCTTGAATTTCCGGAAATGTCTCTAAAATATCCGCGAAGATATTTTTCATCTCCAGCACCCTCTCATCCGTCAACGCTTCAAAGCGCGCGGTGAGATACGGCGAGGTGTTGGATGCGCGGATCAACCCCCATGACTGCGCGTCAAACATCACGCGCGCGCCGTCAATTGTAATGACGTTGTATTTTTGCGACAACTCCGCGGACACGCGGCTTACTACATCGTGCTTTACGCTATCCTCGCACGGCAATTTAATTTCCGGCGTGCGCACGCGATGCGGAATAATAGAGAACATAGATGAAAATGGCCCGTCGTGCTCCGATAGTAAGCGCAGCATTAACGCCGCGGCATAAAAAGCATCATCAATCTTGTAGTAATCCTCGCAAATATAGATATGGCCGGATTTTTCTCCACCGAGAATAATATCCGGATCATGGCGCAGTGTGTCCTTAATATTAGCGTGCCCCGTGCGGTGCATCAAAGGAATGCCACCCAACTGCGGAATCATTTCTACCAGCACCTGGCTGCACTTAACGTCAAAAAGAATCTTTTTGCCAGGATTTCGCGACAGCGCGTCTTTGGCAAGAAACAGAATAAAATCATCGGCGTTTACGAATGTGCCGTTTTCATCCACAAAACCCACACGATCGCCGTCCGCGTCAAAGCCAATGCCGATATCGGCGCCAAGCTCCTTTACTCTTTTTGAAAGCATCTGCATATTTTGCGGAGCTTCAGGGTCGGGAATATGATTTGGAAAATACGCGTTCGGCTCAAGATACAAACCTTCCATTACATTACAGCCAAGCTTTGTAAAATAATCCATCACATACAATCCGGGCGTACCGTTGCCGCAATCAATTACAATGTTTAATTTCTTTTTTAATTTAATTCGCTCCAGGGCGTAGTCGCGATATTGCTCGTATGCGTTATTAAGCATTTCAATATTGCCCCTACTTTCCGCAACGTCGTAATCGTCATCAAGAACCATCTGGCGCATTCTTTGAAGTTCCTCGCCGTATATCGGAGCAGTGCCTTTTTTCGTCGGCTTAAAACCATTAAAAAAATACACATTGTGGCTACCGGTAATGTTCACCCCCCCGTCCAAACCCAAATAAGACACCAGAAAATAAATCATCGGCGTCATGGTTTTGCCCGCGTCAACAACGTCAATGCCAACGCTAAGAATGCCGCCTACAAAAGCTCCTTTCAATTCCTCGGCATACGGGCGAATCTCGTAGCCGATAATTACTTTCTTTCCGCCGCCACGCTTTATTATGGCGCCATAAGCCATGCCGATTGCTTTTGCGGTTTCTAAATTAATAGTGACGCCCGGAAACTTTCCGTACCATTTTTCATACTCAGCAATTGCTTCGGATGTAAATTCCACCCCAGCGACACCACGTATGTCATACTCACGGAATATATAGGGATCGATGTTCATAAAAATATGAATTTTTAATTTTGAATTTATCACTATTTACTCAATCCCAGTATACTCGCCTACGGGCATCTTCACAAGCTCTAAATACTATGCTAGACTGCCAGACATGGAAACTAAAACTACACCACAATCAAAAGAGGTGCGGACGTACCAGCTGACTTACATTCTTCCTCCCACAATCACCGAGGAAGCTGTGGCGCAGCGAAGAAATGAAATAACACAACAACTCACTGAAAAAGGAGCAAACGTCACTGAGGGTCGCGATGCATCGAAAAAGAAGCTCGCTTATCCTATTGCCGGGCAAACATACGGCTTTATGGGGGAAATACAATTCTGGGCATCTTCGGAGGCTCTCCCCGCAATACAACAAGCCATCAAGCATATTGACGATTTGACGCGTTTTATGATTACTTACGAAAAACCGCGCAAGACGCAACAGCGCGTACGCCCAAGCATCAATAAAACAGCGGGGGCAATAGCAGAAAACCAGGCGAAAACAACTTCGCATGAAATAAAAGAAGCGCCTGCCTTCGCTAAAAGCTACGACGAGGCTAGGGAAGCGCCAAAGCAACCAACCGAAATTACGGCGGAAAAAACGGAAGGATTTGCGCGGGTATTTGACCAGCAAGAACAGCCGAAGAAAGAAACACACTTCAAAGAAAAAATCAGCATTGAAGATATTGATAAGCGATTGGATGAGATAATGAAGAACATATAATTTAATCTCAAAATTCAAATGTCAAATGTCAAAACTACGGTGTGAGTTTTCTTAAAGAAAACTCACTTATATAATCGCCATAGGCGATACCATAGTTTTGCGATTTGCGTTTTGAGATTTAAGATTAATTAAATACTATGAATCTCAACAAAGCATTTGTCCTGGGACGACTAACTCGCGATCCTGAATCGCGCTCTACTCCATCAGGCCAGCAAGTGTGCAACTTCAGTATCGCTACCTCACGCATCTGGTACGATCAAGCGCGTCAAAAACAGGAAAAAACAGAATTTCACAATATAGTCGCCTGGGGACGGCTGGCGGAAATAGCGGGGCAATACCTCACGAAAGGCGCGTTGGTACTTGTTGAGGGACGTATTGAAACGCGGAGCTGGGAAGATCAGACGGGAGTAAAAAAATATCGCACGGAAATAATTGCCGAGAACATGCAAATGGGTCCACGAGCGCAAAACGCGGGTGGTGGAGCGCTGACGCAGAGCCAAGGCGCGTCGTCTTCACCAATGAATAATACCGCGCCAGTTCAATCAGCTCCATCACAAGACATTCCAACAATTGAGTCTGATACTCCCTATTCAAACGCAGATGATGAGATTGACGTAAAAGATATACCTTTTTAGTCTCATTAGCGGCGTCACCGCTAATGAGACTCGCAGAATAACGCAGACTAAACGCAGAAAGACGCAGAAGACCTAAAAATAATTTTTCACTTTCAATTTTTATTTTAGTAAAAATATGATAAAACAATGCTATTATTGCACGCACGCGCAAAAGCCAGTTGACTGGAAAGATATCCAGACACTGCGCAAGTTCACCTCCACGCAAGGTAGAATCCTTGCTCCACGAGTTACAGGCGCGTGCAGCAAGCATCAAAGGAAAATCGCCCGCGCAATAAAGCGCGCTCGCGTCATGAGCTTGATGCCATTCACAATCCAGGCAGTATAATCAAAAACACCACTGCAATTGCAGTGGTGTTTTTGATTTAGACAAAATAGAAGGCTACTTGGTGAAATGGAAAAGGACGGCATACGCTGTCCTTTTCCATTTTTTGTACTACCCATCTTACATATGTCTTACTTACTGTTAGAAATATTGTTCATTTTTTTATCTATTTCCTCGTAAAGCTCTAACCCTGCTTGCTCAAAAACCTTCAATAAATCTTCATAGGTATCACTACCGCCAAGAAAATCCCAGAACTCAACACCTACTAATACCTCATTTTGTAGATCAAAAAGCCCTTGCAGCGTCCAGCGTTCATATGGCCTTGGTTCGTAGGGATTATATGGAATAGCAACAATTGTTTTTACTTTCGCTTTCGGATTTTCGCTTCCACGCATTGCGATCCAATCGAGCATTTGTTTCTTGATTCCGGTAAATTCATTAATATTTGGTTTTGCGCTTTTTACTTCAAAATAATATTCTGTTTCATCTTCCATCTCCACGAAAAGATCGACGCGCTTTTTTAGTTTCTTTCCCATTTCACCTTTACCGGAGACAGACAGCACCTCTTTTGTTTCATTTTCTTTATCCGGTGATCGCGAAGTAGAGCGCAACTCGCGCATTATGCTATCAATTTTCAAAACTGCTTCACTGCTTATATATCCCTCAAACTCTTTATATTGTCCGATTGCGCGTTTGGCTCGTGGTTCGGCAATTATTTTTCCAACCTGTTCAAAAATCGATGTCCCAAGTATTGTATTTACCGATTGAATAAAGGAAAACAGCGCCATTCTATCTTTGCCAAGCAAACGAAAATGAAATGGCATTGAATTTGTCTCGGGATTATACGTTACTAATTTTTGACGAATTCTTCCAACCAAATACTCCTTAATTTGTTTCCTTTGTTGTATTGTAAGTGCCATATTAAATTAATTTCCGTTTTTAAAATGAAAAATTATTTCTGAATATGGATTTCTATCTCGTTCTGTACGATTCAATACGGGGCGCTTAAACTGATTCACGATCTTCATTCCTGATTTTTCAGCAATTGCAGGATAGAGATTATATTTATCATTCGCAACAAGAAATGCATCAAAATCGTCAGTTAAAAATTTTCTACAATTAAGCAAAACTTTTGAGATTCCATCGACATACGATGCGCGTGCTTCTGCGCCCTGTCCTTTATAAAGAGGTCCTATTTCTAAACCATCATTACGCTCAAAGCCAAATAGATCGTATGCATAGGCATGCTGTTCGTGATAATCTATCTGACCTACATACGGTGGTGAAGTAAAGATACCTTGTATTTTTTGTTTTTGTAAAACTTCATAACACTGCTTATTTCGTTTCCTAACCTCTTTAAAAATATCAACTGTCCGCGAATCGGCAGGAATAACCGAGTAATGAGCGCCAGTTTTCAATCCGGAAAATATTTTTAGTCGATAAACTGTATCAGTCGCATAATAATCAAACCATGACTTGATAGAAAAAAGAGGCTTACATATTTTCTTATGCTTCCAGCAATAATAAGTAGTCAGTTGTGGTTCTTTGAGTGTCGCTAGGTCTGAATGAGTAGTGGCGCGACACGATCTAATAGTACGGCTTAAAATTACTGCTAAAGCTTTTTTGTTTTTGATATCCTTAATCTTTTTTACTTGCTCAAAGGCGAAGTCGATTTCTTTTCTAACATTTTTTATATACCACTTATCCAAGAAAGTCTTATCTTCCAATTGTTTTAATTCAATTCCATATTTTTTTACAAGATTCTTATAAATGCTTAAAAACTCCATTTCTTTTTCTGTGGCATATTTCTTTTCGTCATTGATTTGCCCACGCTGAACTTTATATTTAAAGTCTGGGCTTGGAAAATAAGAGTTATTAAACTCCGCCATAGATTCTAACAGCTCATTTTCAAATGCAATCATCTTACCATCTACCTCGTAACCCGTCATGGCTTGCTTAATTTTTTTTACCTCATTTTCAAGAGAGGTAATATCATAATCAAGTAACTTTACATCCGTCATCATGCAGTTGAAATGAGAAATATCGATGCCAATTGAATGCATGCCCATTTCAGTTGCTTGTACAAGTGTTGTGCCAGAGCCGGAAAACGGGTCCAAAATAATATCACCTGACTTGAAATACGCGCTTGTTTTAAAATCGTCGGTGTGGCTATCAATAAAATACTCTACTAATTGCGGAATAAACTTGCCCTTGTAGGGATGAAGCCTGTGGATATGTTTGGTCGTATCTTTCTCACGTAAATTGTCAAAAGATAATGCCCAATTTAAATCATTGCCAAGCTGCTTTTTCCAATTTATCTCTCTCTGCCCTTGATACGAGCCATAGTAATTTTTAAGATCACTAACATCAACAAAAATAGAGTTACCGCCATTGTGCTTTTTCACTTTCCCGTACTGCACCAAATACGAGATATTCGATTCACTAACATCACGCTTGAGAAAATCACTGGCCCACTGGCTAGCTTCTTTAATGGTTAGTAAATTTTTAGTTTGTTGTAAGATATTCATCTTACGCTTCGTGAATGCTCACTTTAATCTTCTTCTCAATTTCCTTGAGCACTGCTGAATTCTCTATCAAAAACTTTCGCGCGCCTTCCATGCCCTGGCCTAATTTGGTATCACCGTAGGCAAACCACGAACCCGCGCGCTCAACCACGTTATACTTTAATCCCACGTTAATTACATCAGCTATATAGGAAATACCTTCGTTGTACAAAATATCAAACTCCGCCGTACGGAAAGGCGCTGCCACTTTATTCTTTACTACTTTGGCATGTACTCTATTACCGATAATTTCTTCGCCTTGCTTAATTTGCGCGGCGCGGCGTACTTCTAGGCGCACTGACGAGTAAAATTTCAGCGCGTTTCCGCCAGTGGTTGTTTCAGGATTCCCATATACAACGCCGATCTTCATGCGGATTTGATTGATGAAAATTACTGTAGTGTTTGTTTTGCTGGTAATTGCCGTGAGCTTGCGCAAAGCCTGCGACATTAGTCGCGCCTGAAGACCCATGTGCGAATCGCCCATCTCGCCCTCAATTTCCGCGCGTGGCGTCAGCGCCGCCACAGAGTCAACGATGATTACATCAACACTACCGGAACGCACGAGCGCTTCCACAATCTCAAGCGCCTGCTCGCCCGTATCTGGCTGCGAAATAAGAAGAGTTTTAATATCTACCCCGATGCGCTTTGCGTATTCCGGATCAAGCGCGTGCTCCGCGTCAACAAATGCCGCGACTCCGCCGAGCTTCTGCGCCTGTGCCGCTATATGTAGCGTGAGTGTGGTTTTGCCTGAACTTTCCGGGCCGTAAATTTCAATGACACGGCCTCGTGGGATCCCTCCCACGCCAAGCGCGATATCCAACGACAAAGAACCGGTAGGAATAATCTCTATGTTTTTGGCCGGCGCATCACCCATTTGCATAATCGCGCCCTCTCCAAAACGCTTGCGAATATCGTTGATTGCCGCGTTCAGCTCTAGGGACTTGCCCTCCTTGCCCTGAGCATTGCCGAAGGGTTTGGCCTGGGATTTTGCTGAAGCCAATTCATCTTTTTCTTCTTTCTGTGGTTTCTTGGACATAAAATTTTTATTAATTATACTTATCTCAAATCTTAAATCGCAAAACTCAAAACTGAATCTAAAATCTCAAAACTTTTTCTGTAGATTTAAGGTTTGAATTGTAATTTTGCGATTTGCAATTTGAGTTTTGAGATTACTCACTCACTCTAATTATTTTTCTCATAACCTCCACCGATTGTCCATTATAACCAGATCCTTTAATGTATATTGTGTTTACGCCGTCGTTCAAAGATATGTCTATGCTGAAATTTCCGTCGCGACCGATATTTGCATTTTTACCTGCGATCGTTAAACGCGCGGCGTACTGCGCGTGACCCGTAATTGTAATCTGCTGATCATGGACTATAATTTCCATCGCCTGCGGAGAAAAGATGTCAATACGAGGCTGTTTAGCCAATATAAAATACTGATAACCAAAAAAAGCTGTAATAATCAATGCGGCGACACCTCCCAAAAAATAAAAGATGGGGCGAGATGTGATAACAAATGAACTTGCGGGCATACCAAGCCTTTTTTCACCTTGCCGCGCGCGCAAAAAGAATTCGTTTATGCGATCAAATTGATCTAGCAACTCCGGTTTGTCCGCATTGCAAGCTTCCGCCCAATGCTTAACAAACCCCCGCACGTACACGGGCGGGGGAAGCGCGTCAAATTCTTCTGCTTCAAGACGCTCCAAATATTTTCTTTGAATTTTTGTTCTTACTGCAAGTTGTTCTACGGAAAAACCAGCGTCCTCGCGTGCTTTCTTCAGCCGCTCACCAAAAGACAATATATTTTGTGTTTTATTCGCTTGGATCATAACTTTGAAAACTCTGGAATACCTCTCTAGGCTTAGCGCCCTCACCCGGCCCAACAACTCCTCTATCCTCCATCATATCTATCAAGCGGGCGGCACGCGCATAGCCGACGCGCAGGCGGCGTTGAAGTAGTGACGCTGAAGCGCGCTGGGCCTCAATCACCACACGCCGCGCTTCTTCATACATTGGGTCATCACCATCTTCCCCCATTTCATCAACTGCGTCAAAGTTTACTTCCTTTTTATGACTATCTACTATATCATCGATACTTTCCTGAGCCACATCCTGGCCAAGGCGCAGACTTTCTTCACGCAAAAAGTCTGCGACACGCTTTACTTCTTTGTCAGAAACAAACGCGCCTTGCACGCGACGAGGCTTGGAATTTTCCGGCGCAAGATACAGCATGTCTCCTGCACCGAGCAATTTTTCCGCGCCAGCCATATCAAGCACTGTACGCGAATCGATCTGCGATGCTACCTGAAACGCCATGCGCGCGGTAATGTTAGCTTTAATAAGTCCAGTGATAACCTCAACCGAAGGCCGCTGTGTTGCAAGCACTAAATGTATACCCACCGCTCGAGACATCTGCGCTAAACGCACAATAAGCGCTTCCGCTTCTTTGCCGCGCGATGTCATAATATCGGCGAGCTCATCGATGACAAGTACGATGTACGGCAATGGCCCGTTTTCCTCCACTACTTTTTTGTTGCTGTTATAGCTTTGAATATCGCGCGCGTGTGCTTTAGACAAAACCTCAAAACGATGTTCCATTTCACCCACTGCCCAGCGCATCGCATTCACCGCTTTTTGATTGTCAACCACAACTGGCGCGAGCAGATGAGGAATGTCGGAATATACCGGAAACTCCACGCGCTTCGGATCAATTAAAATAAGACGCAAAAGTTCAGGCGGATTTTGATAAAGCAAGCTTACAATAAGAGTATTGAGGGCAATGGTTTTACCCGACCCGGTACTGCCTGCGATAAGCAAGTGTGGCATTTTGGCAAGATTAGCATACACCGGCGCGCCTGTAACATCTCGTCCAAGTGCAAGAGTGAGATGGCCGATATGATTACGGAAATCTTCTTGCTCTACAATATTACGCAAACGTACCGTCGTAATACCCTTATTGGGAACCTCAATGCCTATAAGGGCGCGCCCCGGAATAGGAGCTTCAATACGCAGAGGGTGCGCGGCGAGAGCAAGAGAAAGATCGTTGTGCAGTGCCGTAATTCGCGCCAGTTTTATACCCTCTGCCGGTTTTAATGTAAATTGTGTTACGGTTGGGCCAATGTTTACCTCACCCATTTCTACATCAATACCAAAATTCTGCAACGTGCGCTTAATGATATTCGCGCTTGAAACTATATCGCCGCTATGCGGCTTGCCTGTATCCACTTCTAGCAACTCTGGCGGCGGCAAGCGAAAATCAGATGCCAATGCCTTTGGCGGAATTAATTCAAAATCATCTTTTTGCTTCTTTTCCGTTTTCTTTTCTTCTTTTAGTTTTTCTACGGAAGCTAATGTTGCTTTCGCTAACGCGGGATTAAGCTGCTCTATTTTGCTTTGTTCTCCAAACGTTTTTACCTCCACAGATTCTTCTTTCTTAACCACCTCACCATCTTCGCCCAGCAACTCTTCTTTTTTACGTTTAAACCACTTGCCTACCGGCACATTGAAACTAATAAGAATTGATGAAATAAAAGCCGTAACGAGAATAAGCGCCGCTCCCCATACACTAAAAAGCCGCGCGAGTGGCCAATCAATAATGAAACCCCACATACCACCGCGCGCGCCGTCATCGGTTGTAAGCGACAGAGCGCCTAGAATACTAGATAAAAAAAGCACGACGCCAAGAAAAGTTGCGCCATATACAGTCCGCCTCCATGAAGTAAAAAATATGACCGCCATTGCCACGAGCACCAAAGGCAAAATGTACCTTCCTATTCCCAGTAGCCAGTCAGAGAACTCCACAAGCATGCTTCCAGCGATACCGCCCATACCAAAAAAACTCATGGAGAGAAAAATAGAAGAGGCAATAAAAAATATACCCCAAACTCCTTTAAGCACATCGGGGTCAAGGTCAAAAAGCGGCTTTTTTTCCTTCTCGCCGTCTCGTAGTCTTTTAAAATCCTTATCGTTATTCTTACCGTTCTTTTTCTTTGCCATACATAAACATTATATACTAATTCTTCCAAATTTCCAAAATATATCTGGCCTTATGCACAGTAAACCGCTGACCCCGCTCAACGTCGCGCCCTTCGGCTTGTGCGGAGGGGTGTAGGAGAGGTTTTTGTCACCAAGGGTAATTTCTTTTTGCATTTCTGGGCAGATCTTATTTAGCTTCGTTCTGCGCCCGTTCTACCATGAATTTCACGCCATCCTCCATATTCTCTACTTCAAGCTTAATTTGAGGATGACTATGATGAAATACTCGGAAAACTTCGTCAGCAAATGCTTGCCCAACCGTGGGAACTTTATCAAAATCAAAAACGATTGTCTTAAATTTTTCCAGTCCAGCCAATACTCTGCGTGCCTGCGAACGAGAAATATGTACGCCACCAATCGTGTAAAGTTTTACACGTATCTCTGTTTTATCGAAACCATAGTCATTGCCACCGCCTGCCAAGTTAGTATACTTCTTGAAAACCTCATCCAAATGCCTTTCTGATGTTGCGGATATCTTGAAAGTCACTTGCGTCCCCCTCTTTATTTTATTCACGGTTTTGACAAAAATATCTGGCAAGTCGTTATTTACAATAAGCTGAAACCCGAAACTATCAAGAGTAAAATTATCTCCTACTTTTGAAGTAAAGAATATGCCTTCGCCCGAGTGCGACTTGGGCATAGTAGTTGTCTTGCCTTTCAATATATCTTGGATTGCTTCAAGCTCTGAATTAAGACCTCTCTGCTTCATTACGTTGCGAAAAACACCAATACCTGAATCTTTAACTACGAAAGAAAGCATCTTTTTTTGTACAGATACTTCTATGCCGATACGAATAGACTTGGAATGCTCAATTGCGTTATTAAGCATCTCTGAAAAAGCATACGTAAAGATACTACGCACGTTTTCAGGAAGATTTTTTAGCGTCGGAAAAGTCTGCTCAATTTGGTCCAGTACTATATGCTCTTCAAGACCTTTGTTCTTAAATGATTTAGCATAGATTAATGGAAATATTTCTTGGTGGGCTTTAGCGTATTCGTTGGTTACATAAAATGCCTTTTTTGTAGAACCAAGCTTAATAAGCTTGTTTTCCATAACAAGCTTGGATACTAAAAGGATTATATACTGCCGAGAAACTTTAAACTGCTCCACCAGATCCCTGGAATACAGCCTGCCTCGTTCCTCGGCCATTTGTAGTATTTGTTCTTCTGTTATCATAGATTGTAAAGTAATTGTAAACCAATCTATATTCAATTGTCAAGCAATTGACAAGTAACCCCAAAACACCGCCGCAGACCTGTCCAAATGAACCGAAATTCTCATCCGTCGCGCCCTTCGGCTTGTGCGGAGGGTGTAAGTAATAGTATTATCGCTAAGAGTGATTTCCTTTCGCATGTCCGAACAGATTCTTATTTAGCTTCGTTCTGCGCCCGTTCTATTTATTGAAGTTAAGCTTCAATGAGCTCGTTTAAGCTTAACTTCAATAAATAAATTTATCCTCTTCTATAAAGTCTATCGGCTACAATTCTTTTTGAATATCCTCCCAGGTCACACCGCTAATATTTTCTATTTCTTTAAGCACATAATATAACGTGGACTTCTTTAGGTCGTACGGCAGGGTGACAGATTTTTGATTCTTTGGCCATGTAATTTTATAATGGCTGCCATTTCCACCCTTTTCGTCTAAAACAAAACCAAGGCGCGCTAAAGCCTTGGCTAGTTTGTTCCTCTTAATTTCTCCTGGAAGTTGGCTAAGCGAGGGCATAATCCTTTTGCTCTGCTCCAACTTTTACAATATTAGCTTCTTTAGCGTAAGAAGAAGGAATCTCAAATGCAGTCAGAATCGCATCTTTAATATTCTTATCCAGTTCTGCTAAATTTTTGCCGCTGGTAATAATGGAACCGAAACGAAAATTATTAGACACGGCGGTGATAGTTCCATCTTCATTATTATGAAAGTCGAAAGAGATTGGCCGGTAATGCATCATATACTGGCTCAACTCAAAAAGCCCTTTTGGACGAAGATCGCTAGGGGTAAAAACTTTTTTTATAATATAATCATTTATAACTTTGAAAACTCTTGCCATATGCTGTACATTTATTCCTATGATAAATAAATAGTAACTATTGCTAATATGAATGTCTACAGTTTATACCGAATAGTAGACATTGTCAAGAAAAATGTCTACTGTTTTATTATAGCCCAAAAGCAGTAATTTATCCTAACATGCAATATGCATTTTTTACACATTGCTTTTTGTAGATTTGTTGAAGCGATGGGACTGTTGTACTTTTTGCAACAGTCCCATCCCGCCTAGATGGAGTGGTTATGAGGGAGTGTTATTCATGATTCACAATTCTGCATTCATGATTCAACTCAACAACAAAACAGCCCTTTTTTTGGGCTGTTTTGTTGTTGAGTTCTCTTACTGCTTCCCGTATCCTGTCCCTGCTGGGATTAATTTGCCTATGATGACGTTCTCTTTTAGTCCTCTTAGGCGGTCTACTCGGCCTTCTATGGAGGCCTCTATTAGGACTCTGGCTGTTTCCTGGAAGGAGGCGGACGAGAGGAAGCTGGTGGTTGTGAGCGCTACTTTGGTAATACCTAGCAAGAGAAGCGAGACTTTGGCTTCTTTTTTGCCGGCTTGCTTTAGTATGCGGTTTGCTGATAGCGCCTCTGAACGCTCCACCACTTCGCCCGGGCTGAATGTGGAATCTCCTGAATCCTCAATCTGCACGCGAGAGAACATTTGGCGGATAATTACTTCGATGTGCTTGTCGTGAATGGAAGCGCCTTGTGAGGTGTAAATCTTCTGCACTTCATTTACGATGTAGCGCACGGTTGGCTCCATGCCGACGTGCTCAAACAATTCTTTCAAGTCCATATGACCTTCGGAAAGCTGAACGCCAGGGGCGATTAAATCGCCTTTTTCAACAAGAATACCAACGTTTGGCGGAAGCACGTATTCACGAGTATTTTCCTCAACCGTGGTTGCTGATTTTTTCTTTCGCTTTGGCGCGGCTAAAGTTTTTGCGCTCTGCGTGCCGAGTGCAACGCGAATAATACGCTCATTCTCTTTGTAGATAACTTCTTCCACCACACCATCAACATCAGCGACTGTCGCGCGGCCTTTCGGCGCGCGCGCTTCAAAGATTTCCTCAACACGAGGAAGACCTTGCGTGATGTCCGCGCCACCTGCTACCCCTCCCGTATGGAACGTACGCATTGTTAGCTGTGTGCCTGGCTCTCCAATTGCCTGTGCGGCAACCACACCGACTGTCGCGCCAATTTTCACTGGCTTGTTCTGGCCAAGATCCCAGCCATAGCATCTAATACAAACACCGCGCTCTGCTTTACATGTTAGCGGTGAATACACGGCGACTTCAAGAATTGATTCATCACCATCGATGCGACGTGCGATTTGCGCGTCTATCATATCGCCTGCTTTGACAACTACATCTTTACCAATCTTGATGTCGTCTACCACATTGCGGCCGACAATTTTTTCCTCAAGCGGAAGTCCGACTTCGGCTGCCTCACTACGGCGAATGATAAATCCTTCTTTATCTGAGCATTTAGCGTCACCTACAACTACGTCCTGCGAAACGTCTACCAAGCGGCGTGTGAGGTAACCTGCGGTTGCTGTACGAAGAGCCGTGTCCGCGGTTCCCTTTCGAGCGCCGTGCGTGGAAATAAAGTACTCAAGTGCGGTAAAACCTTCCTTGAAACTTGATTCCACTGGCAATTCCATGGTTTGCCCAGCCGGGTTAATAACCAAGCCCTTCATGCCCATCATTTGATTTGGCTGTGACCATGAACCACGGGCGCCGGAGCTAATAATCATCGCGACAGAGCCGTGTGGGTCCAAATATTTTGGCACAAGTGCCGTTACTTCGTTCTTTGCTCCGTGCCACACGTCAATAATCATGTTGCGGCGTTCCTGAACGCTCAACAGACCTTCGGCGAATTGCTCTTTTATTTTATCAACACTTGCGTGCGCGCGATTGATAATTTCTGCTTTTTCTTTTGGCACTTCCAAGTCGCCCATCGCCCAGCTCACGCCGGAAATAGTGGAATAATTAAATCCAATGTCTTTGATGCGATCAAGCACCGCGGCGGCTTCGTCTCTGGTATAACGTTCAATAATGTCGGTCGTGATATTTTTTAGCATTTTGGCGCTGAACTCTTCGTTCACAAAACCAAAATCATCTGGCAAAACGCGGTTGAATATCACGCGGCCGGCGCATGTTTCAATATATTTTTCATCGGCATTGGCGCGAGCACCAACTGGCGCTTCTTTATACCAAGTGCCTTTTGCAATTTTAATTTTTGCTTTAATACCCACAATATCGCAATCGTTTGCAAGCACTGCGTCATCCCCCGTTGCAAACACCATGCCCTCGCCTTTTGCACCTGGCAAAATCTTGCTCATCCAGAAAGCGCCGAGAACAATATCTTTTGTCGGAGTTACAATTGGGGAACCGGTCGCAGGCTTAATAAGGTTGTGCGAAGAAAGCATAAGCTCTCCTGCCTCTTCCTGTGCCTCCACTGCAAGTGGCAAGTGCACGGCCATTTGGTCACCATCAAAATCCGCGTTAAACGCAGTACAAACGAGAGGATGTACTTTAATAGCTTCACCTTCAACAAGAATCGGCTGGAACGCCTGAATACCGAGTCGGTGAAGAGTTGGCGCGCGGTTAAGCAGAACATACTTGCCCTTAATCACCTCTTCCAAAATATCCCATACCTCTGGCGGCGCGGCCTCTATTATTTTACCCGCGGCGCGCACGTTATACGCAAGTTCGCGCTCAATAATTTTTTGTATAACAAATGGGCGAAACAGCTCAAGCGCCATTTTCTTTGGCAAACCGCACTGGTGGAGCTTTAAACTCGGACCAACCACGATAACAGAGCGGCCTGAATAGTCCACGCGCTTACCAAGCAAGTTCTGGCGGAAACGCCCTTGCTTTCCTTTCAACATGTCAGCGAGGGATTTGAGCAAACGCTTGCCGCCGGTTGTGGCGGTAACGGTCTGGCCCTTGCGCGCGGAATTGTCGATAAGCGCGTCGACTGCTTCCTGCAGCATACGCTTTTCGTTGCGGCAGATAATTTCCGGCGCGTTAATTTCCTGTAATTTCTTTAAACGATTGTTCCTATTTATAACGCGGCGATAAAGATCGTTAAGATCTGATGTCGCGTAACGGCCGCCGTCCAACTGCACCATTGGGCGCAAGTCTGGCGGAAGAATCGGCAACATTGTCACAAACATCCACTCTGGACGGATTTTTGCTTCCGACATGCGGCGAATCAGGCTCAGGCGGCGCTGCGCTTTCTTCTGCGCGAGTCCGATGGTGGTTGAGATTTCTTCTATCAATTCTTTGCGGATTTCTTCCAAGTCCATTTTTTCCATTATTTTACGCACGGCTTCAGAACCGGTTGCCGCGGCAAATACCTCGCCATATTTCAAGCTTGTGGTGTGGTACTCGATTTCCGAAAGTATGACTGACGGGCGCAATGCGCACAGACGATCTACTTCTTGATCGCGAGATGCTTTCAAGTTTGCCTGATCTTCTTTGTCTTTGAATTCTTTTATCTTCCGCTTATACTCATCATCAATTTGCTTTAATGCCGTGTCGCGCTTTACTTCATCAACCCAATGCACAATATATGAAGCGTAGTAAACAACCTTTTCAAGCTGCTGGACTGGCACGTCAAGCGCCATTCCCATTCGGGAAGGAATACCGCGCAAAAACCAAATGTGCGCTACAGGCACTGCCAGTTTTATATGCCCCATACGCTCACGGCGCACAGCGGCGCGGGTTACTTCAACTCCGCACTTATCGCAGATAATCCCTTTGTAACGAATGCGGCGATATTTACCGCAGTAACATTCGTAATCTTTTTCCGGACCGAAAATGCGCTCGCAAAACAGACCGTCTTTTTCCGGTTTTTGCGTGCGGTAGTTAATGGTCTCTGGCTTTGTAACCTCACCGTGAGATTCCGCGAGGATTACTTCCGGGCTTGCGAGACGCAGGCGAATGGCGGAAAAATCAGATATTTTTGGCATAGGATGCAATGATAATGTCAAAGCTCAAATTACAAATGTCAAATCAAATCCAAATGACTAAATGTCAAAAGTTTTGGATTTTAGATTTTGACATTGATTTGTAATTTGACATTTGGATTTTGACATTAAGTAATAAATTAAATACTTTATATTTATTTCTCCTCCAGTCCCTGATCTGATTTTTTCGTCTCGACTTCGACCTGCAAGCCAAGAGATTTAAGCTCTGACACAAGAACGTTGAATGATTCCAAAAAATTCGGTCTCTTTAATGCCTCATTTTTGATGATAGATTCGTATGCCGCGGCGCGTCCCATCACGTCATCAGATTTAATAGTGAGCATTTCCTGAAGGGTGTATGCGGATCCATATCCTTCAAGAGCCCACACCTCCATTTCTCCGAAGCGCTGACCGCCAAATTGCGCCTTTCCACCAAGCGGCTGTTGCGTAATTAGCGAGTACGGGCCGATTGATCGCATGTGAATCTTGTCCTCCACCATATGGATAAGCTTCAATATATACATATAGCCGACAGTAACTTTTTGTTCAAAAGGAAGACCCGTGCGACCATCGTAAAGCGTGATGCGTCCATCTTTCGGCAAACCGGCTTTTTCAAGCTCGTTACTGATGTCCTCTTCAATTGCACCAGAAAATACCGGCGTTATTGCTCGGTAATCAAGTTCGTGTGCCGCCCAGCCAAGGTGTGTTTCCAAAATTTGCCCAATATTCATACGTGAAGGCACGCCAAGCGGGTTTAAGATAATATCAACCGGAGTACCGTCTGGAAGGAATGGCATATCCTCTACCGGCAAAACGCGGGAGATAACACCTTTGTTGCCGTGGCGTCCCGCAACTTTGTCGCCCGCGCCAATGTTGCGAAGTTCCGCAATTTCAATTTGAATTGATTTAATAACACCGGCTGAAAGACGATCGCCGTTATCACGCGAGAATATCTTTACGCCGACAACGCGACCGCGCTTGCCGTGCGGCATAGTGAGGGATGTATCTTTTACGTCGCGTGCCTTTTCTCCGAAGATTGCGCGCAACAGCCGTTCCTCTGCCGTGAGATCTGCCTCACCTTTAGGAGAAATTTTTCCTACCAAAATATCGCCGGGCCCAACTTCCGCGCCGATACGCACAATGCCCTCTTCGTCCAGGTCTTTGAGTTTATCTTCGCCGACATTAGGAATGTCGCATGTTGTAACCTCGGGACCAAGTTTTGTTTCACGCACATCAATCATAAAGTCTTCAATATGGATTGAAGAAAAAGTATCGTTACGAACTAGCCGTTCACTGATAAGCACCGCGTCTTCAAAGTTTCCGCCGCGCCAAGGAATGAACGCGACCAGAATATTTTTGCCGAGCGAAAGAACGCCGTCTTTCACGGATGAGGCATCTGCCAAAACCTGACCACTTTTTACTTTATCACCTGGTTTTACAAGCGCTCTCTGATGGATAACCGTGTACTGATTAGAGCGCATGAAAGTATTTAATATATAGGTAAATGTTTTGCCTTTGGACAGGCTGGATGCTGAAGTTTTAAGAACAATCCTTCTGCCATCTGCTTCTTCAATTTCGCCATCGTCATCGGCAAGCACAACAAGACCAGAATCTTGCGCGACACGATCCTCCATACCAGTACCGACTAGCGGCGCTTCTGGCCGAACACACGGCACCGCTTGGCGCTGCATATTCGAACCCATGAGCGCGCGGTTTGCATCATCGTGTTCCAAAAATGGAATAAGTGACGTGGCAACGGAAATTGACTGTGTCGGCGAAACGTCGATGTACTGCACGCTCTTTTTATCAATAGCTACAGGCGTGCCTTTCACGCGCGCGGAAACTTGCGCATCAAAAATTTTGCCATCTTCGCCTACGCGGGTTGCGGAAGACGCGATTGCCGCGCGCTCCTCCTGCAAAGCATTAAGATATTCCATTTCATTTGTAACTCGCCCGTTTTCTACTTTGTAGTACGGCGTTTCAATAAATCCATATTCGTTAAGCCGCGCGTATGAGGCAAGATGGCCTACCAAACCGATATTCGGACCTTCCGGTGTTTGAATAGGACAAATGCGGCCGTAGTGTGACGGCTGAACGTCACGTACATCAAATCCCGCTCGTTCTCTCGTAAGTCCGCCGGGGCCTGTGGCTGACAAACGGCGCTTGTGCTCAAGCTCCGCAAGAGGATTTGGATTATCCATAAACTGCGACAGCTGACCGGTAGTGAAAAATTCTTTTACGATCGCCATGAACGGACGAGGGTTAATAAGCTGCGCTGGGGTCAATGTGTACACATCGAGTGTGGACATGCGGTCGCGGATAATACGCTCCATGCGTGTTAAACCAATGCGCAAACGATTTTGCAAAAGCTCACCTGCCGCGCGAACACGGCGGTTGCCCAGGTGGTCAATGTCGTCTGGATGCGCCTCTGGATCGTTGTTCATGCGAATAATTTCCGCGATAACGCCAATAACATCTTCCATTAACAAAACGCGCTGTTCTTTTGTATATTCTTGTGTTTTTGGCGGTGTAATGCCAAGCATTTCATACGCTCCGGCCAAACGCTGGTCTAGCTTCCAGCGGCCAACGCGTGAAAGGTCGTAGCGATCAAAGTTGAAGAACATGTTTTCAAACAAATTCTTGGCATTATCAATCGTTGCTAGATCCCCGGGGCGCACTCGCTTATAAATTTCAATGATTGCTTCGTCCGCAGTTTTGGCGGTGTCGTGCGCCAACGTCTCTTCTATATATTTTGCAGATGGATTGATATCTACTTTGGCAAACGCGGCGCGAATTTGGTCATCCGTTTCCATTGGCAAAAACGCCTGCTTTTTAGCGCCGTTTTCCTTTCCTTTTTCCTTCTTGCCCGTTTCTCGCGATAAGACTCCGCTCATTGCGCGCAAAAGCATACTGACAGGAACTTTTCGACGCCGATCAATTTTTACCGCCAAGAATCCCGCGGGATCAGTTTCAAACTCAAGCCACGCGCCACGATTTGGAATAATTTTAGAACCAAATAGTTGTATCCCGTGCCAATTTTGCGACGTGAAAAAGGCGCCCGGCGAACGAATAAGCTGAGAAACTATAACACGCTCAACACCATTAACCATGAATGTTCCGCGTGTTGTCATTAGGGGAAATTCACCCAAATACACCTCCTGCTCTTTTATTTCACCTGTTCGCTTGTTGTGAAGTTTCAAACGAACTCGTAGTGGCGCCTCGTATGAAGCATTGTGCTCACGAGCAGTCAGCTCCGTATATTTAAAATCATCTAAATGGTACTCACCAAACCACAATTCCAAATCTTTTTCGCCATAATCACGGATAGGAGAAATCTCATCAAATAGCTCCTGCAAACCCTCTTTCCAAAACCAATCGTATGACTGGCGCTGAATCTCCAGCAAGTTTGGCAGAGGCATTTCGCGATAAGTATGGTGAGAGAAACTTTTCACACGTGTTGCCATAGAAATAATTTAATAATTATTTACAGATATAGAACAATGAAATATCGTGGCTTCATTGTCTCATTGCTTCATTGTTTCATTGTTGGCTTCATTGATAGAAAATAGAAATACAAAAAAGACACCAAAACCCGGCCCTCGTTGGTCGGGTTATTAAATATTCAATTTAAGACTGATACTGGTTCACGTGTAGATAAAAATGTGAACGTTTATTATTCTCGTATCTTACATGAGCTAGAAAAATATGTCAAGACTTCTGATTGTTACTGCGCACACCCTCTCATAACTGGCTTTACGTTGAGGTTAAACCTTACCAGATTACATTGTTCCATTGCTCTATCGTTACATTGTTACATTGTTGCATGGTTTCATGGTTACATAAACAATGAAACAATGGAGCAATGAAGGGGAAATGTAACGGTCGGCAATAACTGCTCATGCGTCTTCAAAAATGGTTTATGTAAGCCAAATCATTATCCGGGGGTGTGAGCAGTTGCTTCGGGCTATGCTTACCGCCTATGTGCTATCGCCGCGCGGGCAGTTGTCGGTAGTCGGCTAGCAAGCAACACATTAAAGCCCCGAAGGGGACTTGCTATCCTCCTGCGAAACAGGCTCTTCGATGCGCTGATCAAGTGGCGGTGTTATCCCGTCTAGGGCTCCTCTGCCCTGTTGCAAGTTATCTACAATTTTTTTGACCTCGCTATTATCCGGGTTAAGTTCTGCCACTTTTTGAAATTGTTCCAGCGCCTTTTGCCCCATGTCCTGTTTATCATATATAACACCAAGAAAATAACGCGCGTTGGAATAGTTGGGTGATAATGTTATCGCCTTTTTAAACTGCTGTTGTGCTTTCGCGATCTGATCGTCAAAATAGTACAGCACGCCTAATTGATATATTACACCAATATCTTGAGGATTTATTTCCTGCGCCTTAATTGTCTTTTCAATAGCAAGCGAACGATTGCCCTGCCTGTCATATATTTGCGCGGCGAGAAAATGCGCGGGCGCGTAATCACTCTTCTTTTCAATGGCTTTATTCACGTAATCAATCGCATTGTTAAGATAGTCTGATTTTTGCTGACGCGCCTTAGCAACATCATCTTGCGAACCCTGTTGCGCTGAAAGCCGTTTTATCACCATTTCAATCTTATCCGCGCTGTTTACATAGGTTTGCGCGACCAATAAATCAGCGGCAGGATTTTTGGGATCAAGCTGTTCTGCCTTTATATAGTTATCAATTGCCAATGATTCCGCGCCTCCAACCGCAAAAAGAACACTGTCGTAGATGGCGCCAAGCTGTTGTAAATTAAGCGAATCGATCGGATTTGCCTGAATAGCAAGCTGCGCGAATTGCGTTGCGGGAGTAAACTTCTGCTCAAAACTCTTCTGAAGATTATTAGAATCGCCGCCAGAATTTTTCTTGAGAACATCAATTGCCTGCAGAGCATATAGCTGAGCCAATGTTCGTAAAAAATTATCGTTAGACGAGTCCAAATTAACTGCCAGTTGAACGCGAGATGTGGCTTTGTTCAAATCCTGATTGCTGTTATATATCTTTACACCAGAAGTATGAATGGCGGCGGCCACATATTTTTGAACATGCCAATATGCAGTCATGATAATGAAAGTTAGGAGCACGATGGTAACAAGCGAAACTCCAAAAATACGCTGCGGCAAGCGCGCAAAATAGAAACTGTACTCGGTAATCGCGTTACCCGCCCGAAGGCTTGCGATAACAAGTCCGGCAAACAAAAAAGTAAATAATAGTGTTGTAAGGTCTGCCGTATAAAAGAATAGTGAGAATGTCAGGAAAACAAATCCCGCGAACGCAACAATAGCCGACTTTTCAAAGGGAGAAGCTTCCTTGTTAAGTGTCGTAATTCCACGCATGCTGACTGCAAGAATATAAGCCAATGTGCCGATAAATAACACTGTTCCGACCACACCTAACGAAACCAAAATTGTTGTAATGTAAGAAAACCCTTGCATAAATCGCAAGCCGAAAAATGCGGTCTGGTTAATTGTGAGTGGACGATATGCCAGATATTGGTACGTGAATGTAGCTGGTCCTGAACCAAGTATTGCTTTTTTCCAACTTGAAGCGAAAGATTCTTTGGCAATTTGTATAGAGGAATTTAAGCTTGGGCTCACCCTTGCCGGCAAGGGTTGTATAAGATTTGCCATCGGAGGCCTCACGAAAAAAAGAACCGCGGAAATAATCATCAAGACAAGAAATACGCTATAACTCGGAAGCGCGTGCTCTTTTTGCTGCGCGGAAACAGGTTGCTTTAAGCTCTGCATAATCTGCCATGAGGCAACTATGGCAAACGCAACCATAAGACCCAGCCAAACAAATGGCGTGTTTATAAGCAGAAGCGTAGCCATTAAAACAAGCGCGAAACATCCAAATAAAATACGCAAATTCAACGAAAGGCGCAAGCTTGCCAAGATTCCAGAGACAACGACTAATCCTAATCCAAGAAAAACTCCAAGATTTGGTATGGAGCCGATAAGATTGAAGGCGTTGCTTCGTGCAAAATCAAGAGGAATAATATATATGCCAAAAAATTGCAACAAAGAATAAACCGCCACAACAACCGCGGACCCGCTGAACGCAAACAGCAAAGTTATTATATTTGCCAAATCCCTCACCCAAATAGGCACAAAGAATAAAGCGCCTAATATAAGGAGTGTGCCTAATAACGTGTCGGGCTGGCTATTATTACCCCAGATACTTACCACGGACGAAGTCGAAAAAATAGTTGAAATGCCAACGAACGCGAAAAATCCCAACGCCGCAAACCAAAGCGATGTCTTGGGAACATCAATACGGCCGACAGCCAGTACCTTAGCCAGCCAAGCCCCTGCCATACATAATATTGCCAAACCCACAAACAATTCTTTTGCGTCTTCAATTGGCTGAGCGGTGAATGGCAGAAACCAAATAGGTATCAGCCCGAAAAGAATATAGGCGCACGCAAGGCCCACCCTATCCCAAATCATACCTTTTATAACTGTGTTCTCAACGACATCCACTTTTGGTTCTATTGTAGTGTTTTTCATATAAATATAATCAACGAATAACGAATCCTACACGAATATACGAATACTGCTTAGCCGATTCGTTTATTCGTAACAAATTCGTTATTCGTTGATGATCTGCTTGATGATATTAATAATAATCATAAAATCTTTAAGTCACTATTCTACAGTATAGCACAAACCCTCCCCTACTCTGCAATAGTCGCGTAAGAGAAAAAACTGTGCGATCTCATAAAAATGCTTTGTAAGAAACCTAACGCTATAAAAGAGCTGACGATACTGCTTCCCCCGTAGCTTACAAATGGCAAGGGAATTCCAGTTATTGGCATAACGCCTACATTCATTCCAATATTTACAAAAGATTGAGAAAACAGCATCATGGCAAAACCCATAGAGGTGAGGCGCGCAAAATTATTCGGAGAATTTTTGGCAAGCTGTATAATCCGCCATATTAGCAAGGCGAAAAGGAAAAGCACAAGGCCGGCACCGATTACGCCAAACTCCTCCGAGATGGCAGCGAAAATAAAATCCGTGTGCATTTCTGGCAAGAATCCGAATTGAGTTTGCGTACCGTGGCCTGCGCCCTGGCCTAGCCACCCGCCGGAGCCAACAGCCGTGATTGACTGGATTGCGTTGTAACCATTACCATGCGGATCTTTAGTTGGGTCGAGGAATGTCAATACGCGCGCCCTCTGATAGTCGTGCAAGCCAAAGCTCCACGCTAAAGAAATAAGCACTATCGCGCTAATAATAAGAATTACGATCTGCTTATAATTTATGCCAGCCACAAGCATGACGCCAATCCAAATGCTAACAATAATAATAAATGAGCCGAGCTCTGGCTGTAATATCACAAGGAAAGATGGGACTGCCGCATACAATCCGGAAACAATAATATGGCGAAAGCGATATATCTCTATATGGCGCATGGCAAAATATTTCGCCAGCAAAAGAACCAATGTAAGCTTTACAAACTCTATCGGAGTAATAACAAGGGGACCAATAACAAGCCAACTTTGCGCGCCTCTGATTGCAGACCCCACAATTAAAACAGTAGTAAGAAGAATGGCTCCAAGGATGTAAATGACTAAAACAGGCAATGAGTAATGACGAAAAATACGATAATCAATCGCGCTTATCGCGACAAATAGCACGATACCAAGCATTATCCATAAAAATTGATGTTCAAAAAAATTATAATCCCCGCGCGCGATATTAAACTGCGAAATTAAACCGAGCGCCGCGAGTGAGATTGCGGCACCGACCATATACCAGTCGTAGCGCTTGAGTAATGATAGAATCATGAATGGTGAATCATGAATTGTGAATCATGAATGGTGGGCCTAGTATTCATTATTCACTATTCATGATTCGCTATTCTAATTGTCAGCCTTTAATTAAATTATCCGCCAAAAAAAGATTAGAATTGACATATATATCATATCGCTGAGCTTGCGCGGAAAATGGCGCCGACCAAAAAACCGTAAACGCTCTTTTCTGGCCGCTTGGAAGTGTCTGCATGTCAGAATGGTTTACGGCTATAGGATTATTTAAAGCATCAAAAACAACCATATCAACATCGATAAAGCGCAGACCATATGGTGAATTATTTGATACCACGCCAGATATTTTTGCAAATATATTAGAATCGCCTAGGGGCATTTCCAGCTTCTTTTGTTCAACAGAAAAACCGGGGTCAGTATATCCATCAATTTTCTTCCAGTCTACGTTAGTAATTTCGAAAGAAACACTGGCTGGATCTTGTGGAATCGCAATAGCCTGCCGCACGACGTATCTTGCGCCGTGAGGGAGTATATATGTTGTTCCTGTTATGGCGCTAATCTCTTTGCCAGAATTATCAAGAATATGAAAAGCATAATCTATCTCCTGCCCGCCGTAAGTGTAGTTGAGATTTTCAATTGAGCTTGCAAGATCATAAATTCCTTGCTTTTGACGAAAGATTTTTGCCCATTTAACATCAATTTTCTGCAAAAGCGTTTCTTCGGGTGTAAGGCAAGCAGAGCAAGCGCCGCCGCAATCCACGCCCGTTTCGTTTTGGTTTTGGATTTTGTCAAAACATGTACCTACATAAACTTGTTTTGGCCAAAAGACAAAAGCTAGCGCGCCCACGGCGAGGAAAAAAATTATATACGTGGCGCCTATAACAATTCTTTTTTCTATGCGGTTTAACATTTGTAATTTCAAAATTATTGAAGTTCAAAATTATTGAAGTTAAACTTCAACTAGCTAGTTGAAGTAGTTGAAGTTTAACTTCAATAATTCTTCCTTGCGCATTGTAATTGTATTTTACATTTACTATAGGAATTTGGATAGATTGACCGTGTTAGAAATTAATGACAAATTTCTAAAATTAAAAATAGGGGGCTCGCTTTGTGCGAGCCCCCTATAAAGTATTGCGATTAAAAAACAAAAGGCGAGAGTAGAAACTCTCGCCTTTTAGTCTCCCGATCGGGAGACCTTGATCACCTCCTTTCTCTAGGCAGAGACGGACTACCACGTCCCTGCCAAATCCCTATCCTCCCACGTCGCCGCCTCAACCCCAGAGGCGTCGGTGGCGACGTGATAGTAGTGGGACTTTGGCCCACCGTACAGCCGCCCGCTGTACGTGGTGCGGAACACCGCGCCGGCGGACATGAGCACGGCGAACTGTTCGCCGCTACCCATATTGCCGGCATCGCCCTGGGCGATCCGGCCGCGGGCCAATATCTGGCCCGGGAACGGCAGGAACGTGGGATTCGCCGGGGTGCTGGGCAACACTCCGGCGTCGGGGTGGGCATACGTCGAGGGCCCACCCCATATAGCCCCCTTAGTGGAGGTCACCAAAGTGACATCCACACCGCAGGCCGCGCAGTCCGCGGCCTCGTCCTCCGTGTAATACCCGTCGGCATCCTTGTGCCGCCGGGTGCCGTAGTTATTGGCAACCTGCCCTCGGCTAGGGCAGGAAACCTCACCGCGATCGCCTGTGTGGCTATTGCCGCCCCGGTACCCAATCGGGGTCGGCAGAACCACGATGACCGCGTCCTCGCTCAGCGAGGCGCGGTCATCGACCGCGATCAGCTTCGGCGCGCCATTGCGCGTCGTGCCGATCCTCGCGGCCATGAGCCGCGAGGCCAGCACAGTCCCGCGATCGGCGGAGTGCGCCACGCGCGTGCCACCATCCGCCCGAGCGGAGGTGACAAACGCTTCCCCACACCGCGGGCACGTGCCCAACGGCGTGGGGATTGCGGTGATACTGCCCCGGTCTGGGCAGGGCCGCATCGGGACGTTCTCCACGGCCAGAAGGCCGAGAGTGCGCCCCCGACCCGCTTCGCCAACGGCCACGACTGGGGGATAGTCGTGCCATTGGCAAGCCGGTGCGCCGTGATGGCGCCGCCGGCCACGACCTTACCGCCCGCGGCGGTAAAAATACGATACATGACTTGCCCCTTTCCTGCGAAGCCCAGCGCTTCTGCCGGCTCCGCCTCCCCCTCGCGTCCCATGACGCTAGTGAAATTTAAATTTAAAAATATATGAATCTAAAAGCCCGACACACCAAGTGTCGGGCTTTGTCTGCATTATCCCGCAAGACAGGGGCTAGGCGTTTATTCAACCCACCGATGACTAAGCCCGTCTGTGGAAAAATACAGTTCTTTACAATCTCGTGAAGCCCACGAGCTATTGTAGCTACTCTGGTAATAGCCAATTTATGCCACAGTCCAGAATGAACCGTTGTCGAGGGGAAATCTATGATCATCCTAGTGGCCATAGAGTTTAACCACTACCACCCTATGGGCATAGTGAGAGAACCCGACTGTTCGTTCTAGATCACACCAACTGTCTGCCTGCGCTGTATGGGTGAGGCCTTAATCCGACTGAAAAAGTCAATAGCAAAAATCCTGCCAGTTAACTGGCAGGATTTTTGCTATTGACCCTATTCTAATCATTCAACGGCGGCTACCTACTTTCCCGGGACGAACCAAGTATCATCGGCCTTGGAGCATTTCACTTCTGTGTTCGGAATGGGAACAGGTGGGACAACTCCAGTATCGCCGCCATTGAATGACTACAATAAAATATTCTTTGACGAAATAAACAATTAAGATTCTTTTATTGAAAAGAGCCTTGTAATTCTGCGGTTGCGCATCATACAAATAAAGTCGGATATACTTAGTACTGCTCGGCTTAATCCCTCTCGGGGCTTACACCTGCAGCCTATCAACCTGATAATCTTTCAGGAATCCTGAGTTCTAATCTTGGGGCGAGTTTCACGCTTATATGCTTTCAGCGTTTATCTCTTACGAACGTAGCTACCCAGCAATGCTCTTGGCAGAACAACTGGTAGACCAGAGGTTCGCTCTCTCCGGTCCTCTCGTCACTTTTCCCCCTATTTCTAGGAGCGCAGACTATATCTTCATCCTCTCTAATTTTAATTAGAGTAGGAGTTGGCGTATTACCCATATGTCAGCGTATTCTTCCTTGTCAGCCTCTGCATGAATTACAAATAAATGTAATTCAACGCTTAGGCTGAGTGGAATACTTGCAGAACATATAAGTCGTTATGTTCGATTAATCTCAAACATAATCAGTCGTTACGGGGTTAAATCTAGAATTTTATACAATTCGCTTTTTGTTTTCTTCCTCTTAGTAACGTAATTTTCTCTTTGGATTACTAAGATAAAGTCAACAAGTTCTGCTAATTGCTTTTTTGTTAGCTGATTAAATTTTGTAGAGGCTAGAATTTCGCATGCTTTAAGTAATGCGGAAGCTTGAAGTTCCTTGAAACGAATATAAGGCAATAAATTTTTAAGAATATCTCTTATTTGCTTATAACCATTTATCCGAAGCTCGGTCATCCCATCATTTCTTTTGGAAATATAACCGATTCTTAGAATTTCTTGTATCCAATACAAAGTTTTTTCATGTCTGGTGTCTTGATAAAAACAAATGACTGGCATAAATCGAATTCCGATTGCGCCATCCTTACGCTTTTTTATTTGAAGCATAAGACTTCCGTCTCCATCAAGGAAACCAGATATGTACGCTAACTCAATTTTAGATCGACTTCCCACGGTATTATCTTATCACATTCTGGTCCTCAAGCAAATTCCGACATATCTAAGGACCGTGTGATATGTTTTCTCATTCGAACCAAAATAATAATTAAGATTTCACCGTTATTAGCCAAATTGTCATCGCAAATTACTTCGCGAAGTAGCAGGGCCTTAAAGGCCTACTAGGAGAGACCCCCCTCAAAACTCGACGCCTGCAACAGATAGAGACCAACCTGTCTCACGACGGTTTGAACCCAGCTCGCGTACCGCTTTAATTGGCGAACAGCCAAACCCTTGGGAGCTTCTCCACCCCCAGGATGCGACGAGCCGACATCGCTGTCGAATTTTTTTGTGATCCATACTTTCATATGGCTTAGACTATATCTTCATCTCGTCTCGGATACCAGTGTTAAATAACACATCATATCTCAATTTTTTTGACGAGAGTCGGCGTGTTGCCTTGCACTAAATGGCAAAGCCTCCCCTTTCGGGTCAGTCGTTACGGGGTTACAACCGGTGCCAATGCACCGGAAATCCCAAATCCCAATTTTCAATTTCCAATCAAATCCCAATTACTTAAATCCCAAAACGTTTTGGTCATTAAATCATTTAGTCATTGATTGGTCATTGGAGTTTGGTCATTGGTCATTCCAGCACTTTGTGCTGGTCGAACTTCCCACGGTGTTGCCGGGCGACATGTCTCTATCATGTCACTGACGGGTTCTCCGTTATAAGCCGAATTTGTTGGTAGAGCATTGCTGCTCTAGCACCCCGATGTTTCAAGGTGCCAAACCGGGCCGTCGATATGGACTCGCGGGCCCGATTAGCCTGTTATCCCCAGGGTAACTTTTGTCTGATGATCTTCTCCTTTTCTATGAAAAAGAGTCGGTTCACTAAGTTCTGCTTTCGCAACTTGCCAATGCTCCGCATTGGCACACTGATATACACAGATACGAACACGGATATACACCGATTTTATCTGTGTTAATCCGTTTTCTTATCCACGTTAATCCGTGTGTCAGTGCGAAGCACTGACATCTTATACTCCCGCTTGATTTTACTCTCGAGGTTTCTAAGAGCGCGGCTTACTTGCCTTGCAGTAAAGCCAGTTTGTGCCTTTACGCGACCACTCCGATTTCCATCCGGAGTTAACTGACCTTAATAAACGCCTCCGCTACAATTTAGGCAATGTGTTCCCTAGCATTCCTAGCTTATACCGCATTGATGGCAAAATATATGGATCTATCAATTCTACAAATTTTTCAACCGTAGAACTGTTTATATACAATTGCCAAAGGTTTCTCTGCGGCCGCAAATGTGTTTGAACACCAAATTTATTTTCCAATATCTTAATTAGTATAAGATTTTCTGCTTTGGAAAAACTTTGCGTATTCAATATCAGCGCGCGATGATGCTTTGATTTTATTGAGCCATCATCCATAAACCAAACTGCTAATACTAATGGCGTGAGCCAACGTTCGATCTGTCTCGGTAAAACTTTATGCTTATCTTTATAAAATTGTTGGGCATAAAATCTAAACGCTCCATGACTGATCGTTGAAAACCAATGTTCACGATATATCCTATCAAATACAACATGTTGTTTTTCTTGAGGCGGGGTTAATACCCATTCTTTGAATTTTTCATATAACCAAAGAGTGTATTTTTCCTGCCAATATGCATGTTCAATCTTCAAACGATAGGTACGTTCGTGATTTTGGGTTTCAAGATGTCCATCACCAAGTAGTACACCAATGAGAATCTCTTTCTGCCCCTCCGATAACCGAAGCGTTTGTTTATACGCCTCAATCTTCTTTGATCTCATAAATGTAGGTGATCCTTACGGATCCTTATGGTCGCCCATAAGTTCAGACTATATCACCCTCATTACTCCATAAAGTAATGAGTTTCAGCGTGTAGTCGTTGAGGGGAATGCAATCTTCAAAAATTATGCATTCTTCCCTGCTGATAAGCCGCATTACGTGATTTTCACCCTTTCGACTAGGTACACGTACATACTGCATCCATTTAAGGAACGGTTTTCCCAGCATATAGCTGATTTTGCAATGCAATCTTACGACTGCATGGCCCCTGTGGCTGTAGCAAGCCACTCTTGAGGCTAGCGCCCCACTAAAACTGCCTACCATCCACTGTTCCCTGTGTTTCGCGCAAGGTTAGTTTTTACATTTTAAAAGATGGGTGTTGCATTGACGGCTCCATCTCGCCCGAAAGCGAAACTTCAAAGCCTACCCACTACGCTACGCAGTCAAAATATAAAAACAATGGAAAGCTGCAGTAAAGCTCCTGGGGTCTTTTCGTCTTGTTGCAGGACAACGGCATCTTTACCGTTACTGCATTTTCACCTAGCTCTTCGTTGAGACAGTTGCCCAGTCATTACACCTTTCGTGCGGGACAGAAGTTACCTGCCACAATTATGTTACTACCCCAAATACAAATTGAGGACGGAAAGAGCGCTTCGGCTCCTTCTCTCTATGTCGCCATAGAGTTCAGACTATATCACATTCTCTGGACGAAATCGTACAGAGAGCTTTGGCATGTAGTCGTTGAGGGTTCGTTGCAATTTATCTAATTTTTTTCTTTGCGTTATATGTCGTAAAGGATACTGATGAAGAAATATATTTGCAAAAGCTATAATCGTACTTTTTGCATTTGTTTCCCAATGACGCAATCCATCCTTTCGCTTTCTCGTATTCCCAAAACCCGTAAAAGCTTTGAGAAGAGAGATAATCTTTTCATCTTTCATTGCGACTGCTATATAAGGCTCAAGACGATCGTTGCTTCTTTTCCAGCCGAATGATCCTTCGCCATCAATCACTCCAGCTAAAAAATATCCTACCGCATCACGAGAACTTTCCAATAAAGAAAAACTCTTTTTAATGCGTCCTTCTTCCTTTACTCTCCTTAACGCTTTTCTATATACGCCCATCACTATTGTCTTGCGGCGATGCTCTGCATGACCTTTATGTTGGTCAAGATATGAAACCGCAGCGCGCATAATTCTAATTCGTTCATTTCCCAAATCGCCACAAATTAGTGGGTACGTGGCAAGAAATGATAAAATTATCTTTACTTTTCTTTTACCTCGAAAAGAAAGATTTAGAGCTCCTTTTACTTTAGAAATAACTCCATCATCCTCTCCAACAATTCTATTTATATCTTCAAGTAATACTCTATCAGAATTAGTTACGGTAATATCTGGCATATAGTAATGCCCAACAGGATGCTTGTTCCGAAACTTAATTACAGAACAAGACATTTCTGCAGCAAAAAATCCAGAATAATAGTGATGCGAAACTTGCAACGTTTCCTGCTGATTGTCTGACGGCCAAAAATTGACCACACCCGCAGCATTTTTACTCATTATATATATTATACACTGAGTAGCTTAGGTTCTCCAGATGTTCCAGCATATAGCCAAATTTTCCAATAAGAGTCACCTCTTATGGTCCCCTGACAGAGGAATTTCGCTACCTTAGGACCGTTCTTTAGTGTTAACTCATAGTCGCCTATGAGATCGGACTATATCATACCCATTGCAAGCTCTTCGGCATTCATTGAGCTTACGGGTTCTTGCGTATAGTCTCTGAGGATTCCCCACCAGAGTGGGGTCTTTCCTGCTGATTGTCCGCGTCACCGAATGGATTATTACTCAAAGAGTACCATCGGATTCATGCGGAGTTTCCAGTCCCGCAAGCCTTCCACCATTCATAATTTACGAACGACGTGACTTACGGTTTCCCGATATTGTTTTTGATCGCCACAGCAATACTGCGGGATCTAGATTTGTAGCTACTAGCTATTATCACAGACAAATCGGGAACATATAGCAAGATTTTTTAGCGTAACTACAACGGTCAATTTATAGTTACGGCCGACATTCACCGGCGCTTACAGCACGAGCCATCCTTCGCTCCTCACTTCGTGCGGAGCTACGGAGTGGCAAGCTGCTTTTACTGAAAGCATGCATCGCTCCGAAGCTCTTTGCGGAGCAAAGAGCGAAGGACGACAAGCGCTGTTTGACGTTCCGGCATTGGTCAGGTGTCACCCCCTATACATCCTCTTACGAGTTAGCAGGGAGCTGTGTTTTTGTTAAACAGTTGCCAGGCAAAATTTAACTGCGCCCATCTTGCGATGGGAAGGCATATTCCGAAGTTACGCCTAGCTTTTTTGCCGAGTTCCTTAACGAAGACTCGCTAGTTCACCTTGGGCTACTCGCCCTGCCTACCTGTTTCGGTTTGTGGTACGGGCCCAACTCATCTGATCGTAGAGAATTTTCTTGGAAGACTGCTCTCTTAAATCGGTCTTGACGTGTCAAAACCTGTTTCCTACTTCATCGGTTTATACCATGCGGATTTACCTACATGGCGACCTCAAAATAGAAACGTAAATCCAATAATACGCTTAAGATACAAATCTCCGTCATCCCATAGAAATGAGTTGAGGGGCTGGAATATTAACCAGCTGTCCATCCCCCAGAGCCTTTCGGCTGAGAGGTTAGGGCCGCCTAACCCTTGGATGATTGCCATTGCCAAGGAAACCTTAGGCTTTCGGTGGGCCGATCTCGCATCGGCCATGCGGTTACTCATGCCAACATTCTCACTTCTCTACGCTCCACCGCCCCTCACGAGACGACTTCACAGCATAGAGAATGCTCTCCTACCACGCCAATGCTCCGCATTGGCACACTGATATACACAGATACGAACACGGATATACACCGATTTTATCTGTGTTAATCCGTTTTCTTATCCACGTTAATCCGTGTGTCAGTGCGAAGCACTGACATCCACGTCTTCGGTAATATATTTGAGCCCCGGTACATTTTCGGCGCAAGAACTCTCGACTAGTAAGCTGTTACGCACTTTTTAAAGGATGGCTGCTTCTAAGCCAACCTCCTAGCTGTCTGAGAATTCTCACCTCCTTTTCCACTTAATATATATTTAGGGACCTTAGACTGTGATCTGGACTGTTTTCCTCACGAGCGCGGAGCTTAGCCCCCGCGTTCTAACTCCCTTCTTATCAATTCAGGAATTTGGAGTTTGATTGATTCGCCTAGGCGAAAGCCACGACAAATCATCCAGTGCTCTACCTCCTAAATGAAACAGAAGAGGCCAGCCCTAGAGCTGTTTCGGAGAGAACCAGCTATTACCAGGCTCGATTAGTTTTTCGCTACTCCCCACAGTTCATCACATAGTTTTGCAAGGCTAACGTGTACGGGCCTCCCTCCAGTTTTATCCGGAGTTCACCCTGACCATGGGTAGCTCGCCTGGCTTCGGGTCTTATGTGTGCCGCCAAGTACGCCCTATTAAGACTTGGTTTCCCTACGCCTTCGTTCCCATCGGAACTTAGACAAGCGACACAGATAAACTCGTTGGCTCATTCTTCAATAGGCACAGCGTCACTCCTCGCTACCGCTCGGAGCTCCGAAATCAAATCTCAAAAATCAAATCTCAAAATTGTGGTATCGCCTTGCGGCGATTATATAGTCTCGCAAAGCGAGACACCTTAGTTTTGAGATTTGAGATTTTAATTTTGAGATTAGAAGCTCGGAGCGATAGCGATAAAGCTCCGCTTCTCTGTAGGCATATGGTTTCAGGTACTATTTCACTGCCCTCACCGGGCTACTTTTCACCTTTCCCTCACGGTACTAGTTCACTATCGATCATCAAAAGTATTTAGCCTTAGCTAATAGTATAGCTAGATTCGCTCGAGGCTTTCGTTCCTCGAGTTACTCAAGAATAGCAACAGGAGATGTGAATTTTTCGTCTACGGGACCATTACCCTCTTTGGTCGCCCTTTCCAGGGACATTCGACTAAATTGCACATTTTGTGACTCCTTTGGATTGCTCCAATGCTGCCATCTTACAACCCCCATCCTTCGCTCTTTACTTCGTAAAGAGCTTCGGAATGGCAAGCCACTATATAAATTTCTGGCATGCTGTTCCGTAGCTCCTTGCGGAGCAAAGAGCGAAGGACGGGTTTGGGCTTTTCCCTGTTCGCTCGCCGCTACTGAGGGAATCATAGTTATTTTCTTTTCCTCCGCTTACTGAGATGTTTCACTTCAGCGGGTGTGGGTTCCAGCTTGCGCTGGAAGAATGCGGTTTTGCCGCACTGAGTTTCCTCATTCGGAAATCCCCGGATCATAGGTTGCTAGGCACCTCCCCGAAGCTTATCGCAGCCATGCTACGTCCTTCATCCCCTTTTGATGTCAAGGCATCCACCATACGCCCTTAAAAATGTTTGCATGATGCAGTTAAATGCTCCTCGCTATGCTCGCTCGTCGCAGACGCGGATTAATGCTGATACTACCGATAAATGCTGATATATAAATATCTGCATAAATCAGCTAAATCCGTATAGATCAGCGTTGTTCCGAGCGCAGTGAGGAACTATAAGAACCGCAGAATTACAAGACTCTATTCAAATCGCCAATGCGAAGCACTGACGATAAAAGACCTTATTGTTTATTTTATGAAATTGACAATGTTCAGTCGTTTCTGAAAAATGTCATCGCTATCGGAGAAAAAATGCCTAACTCGTATTGCGCATCTTTTCTCTAACAACGATGGATGAATGGTGTCCCGCCTTCGTCCGCCCTGGGTGGACTTCGGCGTGGCGAAGCAAAATAAAAACCGCTCTAGGCGGCTACGCAAACCAGCAAGAAAATTCGGTTTAAGCGCCGCTCTTTTTTTGGTTAACAATTGCTTCTTTTTGCATATAAAACAATGGGTGCTTAAAAGGTATAAACCTACTTTTTTTAATTAAAGGTATGATAGCAGAATGCAATAATTACTGTCAAGCGGCATCTTGTACAATACAAGATGAGCTCCAAACTACAACGAAAAACGCTCCGCAAGCCGGAGCGTTTTTTAAATTACAGTAAGAATCTATCCGTTAATATCTTTTTTAATCCCTTCCAAAATTTCGCGGGCTACTCCCTGGCCACCGAGGCCGAAGGCTAATCCGCTCGCCAAGGCAAGCATGGCAACAATGCCCATAAACAACGTGTTGACCATGGCTGTTGCAACGCCAAGCTGGTTTAATGCGGCTAGAATACCAAATGCCCACACAGCCCAACGCGTCACCAAGCCCACAAAACGAGATGAGCCACCAAGTTCAGTTGCCTGTAATGCTGTGCGTGTAGCTTTCTCTAAGAAATCACCGAGAATTGCCGCCACCACAATTACGAGAGCCGCGACTACTATATTAGGAATATAGAGCACTATTTGCTGCAAAAATGTTGCGACAGCAGTTAACCCCATAATCTCTACCGCGGCCATAAAGAACGCGATGACGAAAAACCATTTCACCAGCATGCCGAGTAAAGAACTTATTTCAATCGTCATGCCTGCGCGATGAAGCATTTGCGTTACAGAAAGCTGGCTCATAAATTTATCCAGCTGCGCCATTTGCAAAAGGCGCGTTACAACCATACCAAAAGCGACCGCAATAATCCAACCTACAATAAATACAATGATTGCCCCGAGAAAACTCGGAACGAATTGCATAAAACCTTGCCAAATTTGCTGCAAGGATACAACTACTACTTCACTCCATTGTTGTACTAACATAATGTATATTTTAAAGAGAATAAATCTCAGTTAATTTTATTAATTATTTGAATATCGACGTTAGGTAAAAAGTACAAGACCTTTCTAATAACATTATAGCAGTAATTCAGCAGAATTTAATATAGCTCTGTGGATAACTATGGCAGAGGAGTTGCCGCGCTAGCGCGGCAACTCCTCTGCCATCAATTATTTACGATAATCGTTTAACTGATGTATACTCGAGAACTGATTGCACTAACCACGCAAACGTAATCGCAATTACAATGCTACCGATAATATCAACCCCGTGGTGCACGCCAACGTAAATTCGTGAAAAACCTACTATAATTGTCAACGCCCATAGCGCAATGCTAACTTTTTTATTAAACGGCCAAAGGGCAGCTGCAATCGCAGCGCTAATCAGTGTGTGATCGGAGGGAAAACCATTATCCGCCACATGCGCAATAAGCGGAGTGAAGCCATCAGTTACGAACGGCCGCGGGTAATAAAAGAAAAATCCCAAGATTTTTGCCGCGAGATAGGTCAACGGCAAAGCCAGCACAGCAAAAACAATCATCCGCTTTTGCACGTCACGCTTTTGCAACATAAGATATGCTAACGCGATACCAATAATGGCAATAAAAAGATACTTAGCAGATAAAATAAAGAATAGAGAAGCTATGTCCATAATATTGAAGTTCACGACCCATATTAGCACGCGTTGAAGAAAGAAAAAAGGCCACCTACAAATAGAAAAACTCGCCTATGGCGAGTTTTTCTATTTGTCTGGTCAAGTCTAATACTCAAAAAATTAACTACGCGAGGGAGTATGAAAAATGGTCGTTAAAATAGACAATATTTCGAATACTGCAAGAATCGGACTCCTCTCGCGATAATAAGCGTTAGCATTTATAGCTTTGGTGGACCATGGGAGAATCGAACTCCCATCTCCCGGATGTCCCAGAAAAACAAGGAGCTTTGCGACTATGTTTTTCGCGATACCGGCAAAATAATGAGCGTTAAGTATTTATAGCTTTGGTGGACCATGGGAGAATCGAACTCCCATCTCCCGGATGCAAACCGGGTGCTCTGCCACTAAGCTAATGGCCCAAATTTTGAATATTTTGTTAAATATCCTCACTCCGCTGCGCTGCGCTCGGTGTAATCAAAAGAGGTGCACTGGAAAGTTTTCAGCCTGAGGCTGATCCGCCTCTGGCGGAAAACCGCCTCGCTAAAGCGAGAGGCCAAACCTAAACTTTCCGACGAAAGCCAAGCAGTTGGCTTTCGTCCTCTGCCACTAAGCTAATGGCCCAATGCGCGCAAATTACAAAGCACAGAACACAAAAGCCAAACAAACCACAAAAGCACAAAATTACAAACACGAAACGTTTGGGATTTGTAATTTGTGTTTTGGAATTTACAAACCTAGTGGGCGCGGAAGGAGTCGAACCTTCCGCCTCTTTCTTATCAGGAAAGCGTTCTACCGCTGAACTACGCGCCCGCAATAAAGAATACAGAATCTAGAATACCGAATACAGGGACGGAATAAACTGCGATACTATCTTTTTTACAACAATAACCAATATGGCACAAGTACCACATATTTGTCAGGGTTCTGATATTGACTTATAGTTTAATCGTTTTATAATCACGACACTCTCTTGAACTGCACAGAAATGCAAACGAGAAGCTGTATTTTCACAAATTATAACAATCGAAAGGAGGTATCTGGTGCTAACATCATTAGTTCCAGTCGAGTCATTACTCGACCCCGTTCTTGCTGCCGCAGTATGGCCTGAAAGTATTACAAGCAATGAAGTTTTCAAACAACAGCTTGAACGGCGCAGGGAGCTGATAAAACGCCTCGAAGACGTCATTTGCTCTCTGCCCCGGCCAGATATGCCTATCGGGACAGCTATTGATCTGGGGTATATCACCGAGGAACAAGTTGCGGCACTCTATGAATCTCTAAGCGATTTGCTGCAAGACCCGTACTACAAGCGCATTGTCTTCTATCTTCCATTTGAATTCTTGCCCAACAGAACGTGGGACCATTTCGGGGAAAAACTCCGACAGGTCGCTAGACTATTTAGGCAGGTATACATGGATGCTTGGTGGCATCTGCTTCTAGTGCAAGACGTACGCGCCAATTTCGTAGATGGCGACGTGCTTGAAGTAGGGCAGAGAGTCGGCGACTTGCCGCGAGTAGTGAAGGCGGCTCATCTCATACCCAAGCTCGTTGAAAACGGCTTGCTAGAGATTGAGGACGTCATATCTCTCATGGAAAAAGCCAACGATCAGGTGCTGAAAGATAGCATTGCCGATGCGCTCCCCGTTCTAGCAGATATGGGATTTATTCCAGATACAGAAGCTGACACAGAATCAGCTGAAGCAACACCAAAGCCGATTACGCTTACATATGTTCGCAAAAAATTGGATAAAGCGTTCTCTAGAATAGATACTGAAGATTTCGGCAGTATCACGAAGGGTCGAAAAAATTGGCTTGTACAAAAAAAGAGGCAAGAAGCCATCGATGCCGCTGGAGAAGATATATGCACAGCAATCGTTCGAGGAGAGCTCTCTAATGAAATAACGGCGAGCTTTCTCGCTTACGGAGATTCTGCTATGCAGCGAGTGCTTGTCGAAGGAATTAGAGCGGCCATTGAGTCCGTCGCGCTAACTAACGTTAGCAGGGCGCACGCACTGTACGCTCAGTATAAAGAAACTTTGCTAGCACTTTGGGAGAGCGACGATCCTGATATCGGGGAAGCGCTATCCAAAACTTTCCGCCGGCTCCATTACCTCGGTATTGTTGATGACCAACGGCTGTCGGAGTTAGGAATAGTCATTCCACGTCTCGCAGGACCTTTCTCTAAAAATCTTAGGTCAATGGGAAAGGACTTGCGCGATATAGAAACGATGGCCGCGTCTATCAAATGCAACAGCGAGCTGTCGCGGCTCATATACCCGGGGGTTCTCATGTACGGCTCGCGCATCAAGGGATACGGCGCGCAAAATTCTGATATTGACCTTGCCGTATTTGTGAGGCCGGGAACGCCTTTTGCTGGCAGGTCGGAGCTACAAAAACTACTTGGACAAACTTTCGCGCATAATGCGATTCGCGGCCAAGTTGTTGAATTCTGGCTGGAAGAAAAGGGCGAGATACTTCGAATTCGTGACTTCAATAGTTCTGATGTATATCTGGGAGAAAGCTATTGGACACATGTCCTGTTTGGCGCCGTATGGATGGGCGGCGATGATACAATACGTGAGTTGTATGAAAAACTGCTGACTCCATATATGCGCGATGACGGTAATATAATTTTTGGCCGCGGCGCAATAAGCATCTACTTGGAGGAAACAGAACGAGACACTCTACAGTACAGGTTGATGCATAAAGGATATGAACGATTCTTCCCGCCATGCGGCGGCATACACACACCCCATTCAGATAGAATTAATGATAGTAGCATGTTCTGGGATTCGGGATACAGGCAACTTGCAACAATGCTGTTTGTAAGCAGAGTTTTTCTGCCGAATATCCCAGTTGTATAAAATAAAGCCGTTGGTTTCACCAACGGCTTTTGTAATTGAAGAAGACCACCCCGCAACTGCAAGGTGGCCTCAATTTTATAGATTAAAGAACAAAAAACGAATTAGTTACCGCTACGGCGGTGTTCAGTGCCAATACCGGTAAGCCGTTTACTTGCAGACGCGCTGGCGCTGAGCTGGTCCCAGGGAATCTGGGAGCCAAGCATGTACAGCGCGCCAAAGTACTGCAATTCTTCATTGCCGGCTGGCTGATCCTTGACCCGCATGACCGCCAACACGAATCGAGTCAGGTTGGTCTCCAGCCGCGGATACGTGGCAGAAACCGCTACACCGAGCTGTCGAATCATCTGGTCACGGTTAGCGGCACCGATCAACGCTGGCAGACGGGTATTTTCCAGGGTTTCTTTGATCTTGGATGCGTCATAAGCGAGCGCAGCCGCGATCTGAACTCCCGTTCCCGCAAAAACCTTGTTTACAGAATCGGCCATTGCATCTGCTGCGTCACGCAGCCCGCCTGTATCCGGCGGCTGCATCATGCCCGAAGGCATAGCGCCACCACCGCCGACCATCGCCATCATGGCATTCATCATAAGAGCAGGATTTGCTGCGCCCTGCACCCACGCATCCTGCCAGGATTTAAGCTGTCCATAGAAAGTCGTAATCGCTGGCCAAAGATGCTCATCAATGCGCTGAAAAAGCTGCTTCTTTCGCGCTTCAGTCACATACGAACCATCCAAACCGTCGATCGCCGCAAAGATCTCAGCATAGCTGCGTCGCGTCATTTCCTTTCGAAGCTTAAAAAACTCCGGATCAACCTGCTCTTCGTTCGTATCCGCAAATCTCTCCATCAAGCCAGCGAGCACATCCGGGATACTGAAGAGGCCTGCCCGGTATGCCAGTGCCGCCCGAACTGCCGAAATAACAGTGGATTGATCAACCTTGAGGATTCCACCAGTTCGAAGCGCTTCCAGCCAAGAAGCATCGGTGGGCACTGCGGGAAGCACAGCATCAAAAGAAATGGCTCCCATTGTACTTACTGCGGGCGGCTCAGCCACTGGCTTAGCCGGTGCAAGCGCTTTGAGCAAATTCCTTGCCGGCAATACTTTCATGCCGACTCCGACGAGGTCTTGCTCTGTCAAACCAGCCAGATCTTCCACGGTCGTAGCACCAAGATCAGAAATAATCTTCTCAATCACTTCAGATGCAACGCCCATAGACTCAAGTTTGGCAGTTACTTCAGTGACTTCCATTTTCTTTACCCCTTTCGCGGTTCTACCTGCACATCTTATCCCGCTCGGTACTTCCCAGCGAGATCATTCTAACTTGCACTCCCAGCTTTTCTCCAATTATACTGGCACAAAACGAGTAAAGCTCGCTTGGTGTGGCGGGCGATGGAACTTTCAGGGTCGTAATTTCCGGCTTGCAGCGCGAAAGCTGTTTGCCGAGCGATTCCTGATATTCCAACTGATTGTTATCCGTTCCCACACGGACTTTGATTGCGCCCGTGGGCGTAAAATATGTAGGATCGTCCGCGCCGAGATAACGGTCGCATATACGCCACTCTCCGTTAGCCACAATTTGATCGAACCATGTGACGGCCAGGCCATTGAATGCATTTGGGCCGCCGCAAACTTCTATAGCGTAACGAAGTAAAACGAGATCCAGCGCCCCTACGCGCACTTCTCCCTGATAGCGGTTGCTTTCTTTGTGACTGCCTGGAAGCAATCTTTCTGCCATCTCGGGATTGGCAGTAGGCATCGGACCCGCACCGTGGCGAATTGCGTATGCTCGGAACACTCCGAAATTCACAATCTCTCCGTCGTAGCCAGCATCTATAAGCATCGCTTGCGTAAAGCACGGCAATGTTCGAATGGCGCTTACGTGCGGATAGAAACCGTGAAAGTGATCGGTGATAACTCCGTGCGAGCTTTCAACTACAACCACACCGTCCCGAGCAAGGACTTCTCGCTCAAGATATTCATGGCCGACAATCTTAGCTCGCCGCGATACTTCTTCAAACCGTTCGGCAATATAGTCGAGGAAGCCGTCATCATAAAGAAGAGCAACTTCCTTTTGCATCGCCTCACGGTCGCTAGGCAAGAACTCGCCGCCAATAGTCTCGTTGAGATCGCTGCGTATTTGCTCTCGCACGCAAACAAGCAAATCTTTCAGATCGGGCCGCGACAAATCGCAGGCTCGAATCGTAAGATCCGGATACTGTTGCAAATAGCGATACGCTTCACCAACGCCTGTGCCAATCGTGCCGCGAGGATTATTACCACGTGACATTTCTTTCAGGCGCGACGCAATTCCGTGATAAGGCGTGGCGCACAATGCCATTTCATCTACCGTCAGCAGACCAAACGGATTGTGTATGCCGTGCTGATATCGAAGTGCGTCAGACTCATTAAGTAAACCTTCTGGAGAAACGATAAACCGAGCGGAGATATGCGTGTTAATGCCTTCGAATGTGCCGCATCCCCACTGGCTGAAAGCAAAGCTCTCGCCACGCGAAGTGCGGACACCGTGGCTTCCCTGCGCGCCTCCGACTTTCACGACGGTGTGGGCACGCATCATTGTTGCGATTTTGTGCACCACACCGCCCTTGCCGCCGTCACCAGGACCGAGGTCGGTGACGGTGTAGACTTTCTTGGTCATCGTCGCCACCTTCCTCGGTACGCCGAAGTCTCGCTTGGCGAGACTTCGGCGTACCTTTCAATCTTGATTTGGTAACTGGCTAGAGCCAGTTGGGTCCGTCGTCGGAGTCCTCGTCTTCGGAATCTCCAGAAGTAGCCGAATCAATTTCACTAGGATCGACCGGCCAGAGGTCGGTCTTTTCCCTGAAAAGATCGCCGGCCTTCGGAAGCTTATCGAAGTTCGGAGAAAGCATCTGAGCTCCGAGAGGAATATGCGCAACTGCGTGAATAATCTGACGCGCACTGAATTCTGAAACATTATGCTCCGTAAGAAATTCCAAAGCAGACCCCAGGCTCAGCACGCCCTCCATGAGACCGATGATTATTGCCTTTACACAGTGCAGGTTGTTCGTACCTTCAGGAAGCATAACGAAATGACCAGCTCCATACAAATCGCTCCACTGATCTGCAACATCCCGACGATTTCCAACCTGCAAAAAGAAGGCATGCGCCTTGGTCTGTAGATCCCTGACTACTTGCGCGGTGTTAGGCAGTTTTCCATTACTGAAGTCATAACCATTTTCTTTGGCATGCTCCAGTACGTCATCTCCGTAAATCTTCTTCAGCCAACGCGGATCGATAGTTTCAACGATCGGCTCGTCAGAGATCGTGAAGTGATAGTACTTCAAGCCCCATCGGTTAATCGCTGCATTAGTCAAGTACACAGCGCCGAAAAGACCGAACTGTGGATCTTCCTTGCCGTTACCTTGACCCCTACGGCCAGGCACTAAATGAGTCATCTGGGAAGCAATTTTCTCGTCCATCTCAAATTGAGTACGACATAGCACAGGCACGTCTTCTCCATCTTCAACGTCGTTGAATATGGCAGTTGCAATCTGAACGTCATATCGACCTAAAATAGGACGACTGCCGCTGGTCAGCATCTCGTAAGAACTAGGCAAGACATCAAATGCTGTATCTACGTTGCCCCCCATAGAACCGGTTGTATCTAGCAAATCTTCTTCAGCCATAGGAATACCGCAAGTCAGGACCCATAAGTTACCGCGCTTCTCAAAACGCGGCAGAGATCGACGAATGGGCCCGAGATGAGCAGGTCCTTTCGGATCCACCAGCGGATCTAGACCTTGTCCTTGGTGCATTCGCTCTTCAGCACCGCTGGTAGCTTTCTTGGTTCCATTAGACGTAGCGCTATAACGAACTCCGGTATAACCAGACCTTGAAAATGTATTCTTCCCCATATTATTCGCCCCTTTCTTTGCTATACACGCCTACAATGATTCCGTAGTGAAAGGATGATACTTGCGCTCCCAGAGCAAATCGATTAGTTCATAGAACGCCAAGTGCGCTCTTTCCGCGTTGCTCTCGCTACCGCGGGCTAGACGCCAAAGATAGTCTGTGTACCTACGAAAAGCCTCGTCGCCGTCATTTGGGATTGTACCCGTTTTTAGGTCGCCTCCCAGCGCAACAACAACCGATTGCGCCGCTTGAGAAATCTCTTGGCGCCTAACCTCTACGGGAACTGTGTCGGTATGTATCTGCGCGAATGACCATTCAAAAATCACCACATAGTGTTCCTTCGGCTCAATCACTATATTCTTCCCGCTCAACAAGTTAACCGAGATTCCTTCGTTGTGCAAGAACGCAAGCAACTTGAGAAGTTTGCCCATAATCCATGCGCTAGTGCGCAAATCAACCCGCAGGCGGTCTTTTGCCGTGATGTTAATCAGCGGCACCATATCGCCTACATTCTCTACATTCCTAAACGCAAAAACATTAACTTGACGCCCGCCCTGCTCAGTACAGATGAAGCTATCCATAAGCTCGGGGAAACCAAGCTGGTAGTTAAGAGGTTCATCGGGACGAGCGTACTCCACTTCGAGCTCTTCAGCACGGCGCTGCAGTTCTTTAAGAATATAGGCGGCACGCTGAAGCGCGCCGTTGTCCTTAGTTTCGTTAGCAATCTGCAAAATATATTCGCGCTTTACTCCTTCCTGCGTACATAGGTAAAGCCGATATTTGCCGGCTTCTGCTACCTTTTTGCCGACTTGATAAACGTGATGACCATTGCGTATAGTGATCACCGAATTTCCCTCCTTTCGTACTTGTATTGTAAAGGGACACAATAAACTAGTGCTGATAGTATTGTGTATAACCTGTCTTGTCAAGAGCGGCGTAAGTAACCCCTCACACCCCTCGTGAGTCATTGCGAGCCCCAAGGGGGCGTGGCCCGCCAGCAACGCCTTAAGCGTAGCTTTGGCGGGCTGGCAATCCCGCTCGTATGTGGTAACGAGATTGCTTCACGCTACGCTCGCAATGACGTATAATAAGATTTTGATATAGGGGGTGTGGGGGGTTACCATAGCGACGCATTATATGGCATGATTCCTAATGCTCAATATATTTTAAAAGAACTTTATTTAAGATTAGCAAATGGTGATAATAGTGTCAATAGTACACTATTAACAGGTTAAAATTTTATGAATTATTTATGCGGTTTTGAATTTCACTTATCATACACGGCCGTGTATGATAAGTGAAATTCAAAATGTTAACAAAATAATCCACCTATGATAAAGCAGAGGCAATAAGTATCACAAACAAAACAAACTAGTTCTTCGGGGACGGCAGAAATGCCGTCCCTTTTTCATACAATGCAAAACCCTCTGCCTTAGGCAGAGGGTTTTGCATAACTGACAGAATCATTGCGTAAAGAAAATTTCTTATCCGCCTCAGGCGGAACATTGAACATCTAAGAGTTGCTCCAAATTGGTAACTCTTTTCTTGCGAAAAGAGATTTTAGTCTCAGACATTTGAAGGCTTTGAGACTAACGCCTTGCCTACCTTTAGCTAATCATACAGAAGCTTTTCCGCCAAAGGCGGATCAGCCTCCGGCTGAAGCGAAGGCGGGCAGATATTAAAGCACGAATTCGATGCTTCAATATCGTCGACTCCCGATATTGTATCAAGCAAAAGCTTAATAAAAAATCAAGAAAAAATGATCCATCCACAGCTTCCGCTACGGATGCCTTGTTCATGTTTACCTGTACTTTTCAATACAGCACGGACTATATCTTCATCCTTTTGTTTTGTAACAATCCGCCTGAGGCGGACAAAAAGGAGCCAACGTGTAGTCTCTACGGGGTTAATGTGTGCTAAATGATGGGGGCGAGAGAACGCGCTCTCTCGCCTTGATGAAAGAAATAAAATGCATTCGTGCTCTTTGTGCGGGCGATTTTTCGGCTTGGGTATGCATCCCCGCGCCGATATAACGTGCGCGGCCACGCTCACTAGCACTTTGCGCACAAGTTACACAGAACTACTTCATTCTCCCATCATTCAGCACACATAACTTCCCTCGGTATTGCCTTCATTCCTTTATTATACAACGAATGTCACATAATAAAGAGGAGGGTTTCACCGATACAGTTAGATTTTGCAATTGCCTTGCGGCAAAAGGTCGCAACGACCAGAATGGTCTGACGACTTCGTCCTTGTCACTGATCTTACCGTGGGCCCACTTACGTGAGACTTCGGGTACTACCAGCTTCACTGACGTGACGGGCGGTATCGGGATCAATGAGCATATCATCGTCCCACGCCACCGGACGAACGGTTTTACCGTATCCTGGCGGCTTCCATCGAATGCTTCTTGCCAAGAAAACGCATCTGTTCACGCAATCGCACCATTTCGCTGAAACCCTTATCTGTAAGGTGTTCTTTATTGCGATACATAGTGACAATTCTCTTAAACAGTATGTATGTTTTTGCTTTCTTTGCTTGAAGATGATTTGCATCTAAAAATGGAAAAAGATACGCTACCAAATCTTTTGAACTGGTAATTTTATACTTCGCGTGGGGGTACCATCCGTACCTCTCATACGAGCAATCATATATTTTCCCACAACCAATTGTCACAAGAATTCGTTCGAGGATTTCACGATCATCTGCGCGGAGTTCGATTTCAAACTCGGCACGTATTTCGACAGAGCGAGGATGTTTATAATCTCGTTCTTTTCGTTTTCCAACGCTTACCGCAAACGATCCTTCACCATCAATGAATCCTGCGACATATTGAGGAGGCAATTTTTTTCGATGAATTCGCTCCTTTCCAATCGGACCCTTCAAAGATAAATTTCTTTGGAAAGGTTTACGACTGGTACTACGAGCTCTGCTGACTTCTTGCATGGAATAAATAAAAATTACTTTCTATCCTTCTATAATCCCAAGGTTATTTTACCGTGGAAATTAATACCAAACAAGATCTCCCCCGGTCATCTATAAAACAATTTGAAAACATCTCGATCACCCTATACGTAGCAATAAATATACACAAAGTGACTTCCCCATGTACTCGAAGGGTGGTCTTATTACTACGCCTCAACAGTGATTCAAGCTATCTTCTGCTACCCTCGATTGTAGTTGTAACTATAATCGAGACCAAGTTTAACTTGATTTCGCCCTTCATCCTGGGGGTCACCCCTCGCAGGACTGCGATTTTGCTTCAAAGCGCTTTGTTCGCTTCGGTTGGACTTCTCACCAACAATAAAGTGGAAAGTCACCAACTCGTTCCATAAACTGCAGGGCACCCGAGTACAAGACTCGGGAACGTATTCACCGCGCCATAGCTGATGCGCGATTACTAGCGATTCCGGCTTCATGAGGTCGAGTTGCAGACCTCAATCCGAACTGGGGCTAATTTTGATGGGATTTGCTCCGCCTTACGGCTTGGCGTCCCTCTGTAATTAGCCATTGTATCATGCGTGTTGCCCAGGGCATCAAAGGGTCATGCTGATTTGGCGTCATCCCCACCTTCCTCCCCGTTATGCGGGGCAGTATCGTGTGACACATATAACACACAATAGGGGTTGCGTTTGTTACCGGACTTAACCGAGCGCCTCACGGCACAAACTGACGACAACCATGCAACACCTGCCCAATTGTCCTTGTGAGACATTCTCCCTTTCGGGAGAACTTCAACTGGGTGTCAAGCCCTGGTGAGGTTCCTCGTTTGTCATCGAATTGAACCGCATGATCCACCGCTTGTGCGAGTCCCCGTCTATTCCTTTGAGTTTTAGCCTTGCGGCCGTACTACCCAGGCGGAATACTTAACGCGTTAGCTTCGCCACGTGTAGGGTCGACACTACACACAGCTAGTATTCATCGTTTACAGCGTGGAATACTGGGGTATCTAATCCCATTCTCTCCCCACGCTTTCGTCCCTCAGCGTCAGAGTCATGCCAGCTGATTGCCTTCGCCTTTGGTGTTCCCCATGATATCAACGGATTTCACTCCTACACCATGAGTTCCATCAGCCTCTCATGCTCTCTAGTTTTGACGTTTCCTGCGCAGATTCAAGGTTAAGCCCTGAAATTTAACACTGGACTATCAAAACCGCCTACGGACGCTTTACGCCCAATAATTCCGGATAACGCTCGGGGCCCTCGTATTACCGCCGCTGCTGGCACGAGGTTAGCGGCCCCTTATTCCTGAAGTACAATCAAACCGCTCCTCGCTACGCTCGGAGCACACCGATAAACGCAGATACGAACACGGATATACGCGGATATAATAATCCGTGTAAATCCATTTTCTTATCCGTGTGAATCCGTGTACGTTCCGAACGCAGTGAGGAACGGTCTTTTTCCTTCAGAAAAGCAGTTTACAACCCGAAGGCCTTCATCCTGCACGCGGCGTCGCTCGGTCAGGCTTTCGCCCATTGCCGAAGATTCTCGACTGCAGCCTCCCGTAGGAGTAGGGCCCGTGTCTCAGTGCCCTTGTTGGGGGTCGTGCTCTCACACCCCCTACCCGTCATAGCCTTGGTGGGCCATTACCTCACCAACTAGCTGATAGGCCACAGGCCATTCCAGTACCACCTGAGTTTTACTTGCTCTTGCGAGCAAGACCATCAAGTATTAGCTCCGATTTCTCGGAGTTATTCTTGAGTACTGGGTATGTTCCTATGTATTACTAACCCGTTCGCCACTATCCTACGCTCCGCGCTACGCGCGGAGCTACGGAATAGCAAGCTCTCCCATATTTTGAGCGCCTGCGATTCCGAAGCTCCTCACGCAGTGAGGAGCGAAGGATCGTTCGACTTGCATGCCTTATCCACGCCGCCAGCGTTCATCCTGAGCCAGGATCGAACTCTTAAAATAAACGAAGTTTATTTTAAGCCCATCCGAAGTTCCGACGAAGTCGGAACGCAGGAGGGCCATACAAAACTTCGTTAAATACCAATTTGAAACAACTCTTGAATGTTCAACGTAAAGTTGCAGAGCAACCACGTTGCAAGCAACATAAAGGGCTCTACGCCCCACGTTGCAAGCAATAATTGTTTTTGTTTCTCGCACATTTGTATATTTGAGGGTGTTGCTCCTCGCCTATACGTTGCCCCCTTCGGGGGACTTGGCTCTAAAATGTTACGTAGAAATATAAATAAATATACTTCTACGTTTAATAATAATTACAACGTAAAGTTGCGTGGCAACTCCGTAAAGAGGGCGTGGCCCTCCACGGAGGGTTTTACGCCCCACGTTGCTTTACGCAAGAAAATGTAATTATTATTAAAGCTGATTCTGTTCAGTTGTTAATGTTCATCCGAAATATTTTCTATTAAATACAATACTTTCGGATACGTAGACATATTACACATTCGCTAATATCTTGTCAACAAAAGAATAAAAAAGGCGCGTGCCGAGTGGCAAGCGCCTTTGGTAATGCTTTGGAATTATTGAAGTTCGAGCGGGCTATCTGCCCAAAGATGCTTTATATCCTCTCGAAGCCCAAGATACTTTATTTGTCCAAGCGTAAGGGATGTAGCGTATATATAGTTGCTAGAAAAAAACACATTCGCTATAATGTCCGCTTCGGCAACGATCGCTTTCCTCGACTCGTAATTTCCTACGAGATCCCCCGACACCTCTATCATGCATGGTTAGGCCTAGTATAATCGTATTATCATTGACTTCTGGAAACTCTTCCCGCAAACAAGATTCGCATCTTCTTAACAGCCTATATGGCGTTGATCCTGACAAGCACACTTTGCATTGATAATTAGACATTCAGTACCTCCTTTAGAAAACAGTCCTCCGACAATCCAATCTCTCTTGCTAGAATACGGCCAACTTCTTGGCGACGCTGTTCAGGCCATTTTGGCGTTGCGTCAAAGGAAAGTTGCGCGGCCATTTTTGCCAATGCCACGTGCTCCGGATTAGCGCAGACAGTAAAATTGCTTTCGACCGTAGAATCTTCACCGCAATAACGACATGCCAGATACATGCTCATTGCACATCCTCCTTTTTCTTCCTTCTTCAACCTGTCCCTACATTTTAGAATAGAAGATATGGCCGCACAATATCCATATTATTCTGTGCCCACCACACTCCTCCACCGACACACAGCGCGACAAGAAGACCAATGAATGCATACCCGATTGCGCTATCAACCGGGATTTCAAATGGCTTCTCGATAAGATATAGCACGAAGAATGTACCACCAATCCCGAGCAGCTGCGGCACTCCGAATACAGAACCAACCGCTATCGCCGCAAAGCCCAATAAAATAGTCGTCACCTGCATAATGGGATACGTCCTTGCGTTACCATACCACCTGCTTGAAGCAATCAGAAGCCCCAAGTATCCAACAAAGCTACCCATCCAAAGTGCTCCCTGTTCAAAAACTTGCATGTAAGGAATAGTCGTCCTTAGCACATGGAGCCCCACGAATACGCCTAGCACCATGAATGCGGCAGTAGTCGCCTTTGCAACAGCATCCTCATCTTCAAAGCCAAGTGCATACATGCCCGGCGCTATTAAAACAGAGAAGCCGAGCATTCCCATAAAAGCCGCGACGGCAATAAAGCCTACCACCTCGTTCTGATAATACAGCGCAACTGCGCTCCATACAAGAAAAAGGATTCCGAAAAACCGATCTGGCTTGTTGAATTGCACCGGATGAAGAGCCGCCGTTATGGTAAGCGCCACTCCGAAAAGAAGAGAACCGCCCAAGACCGGCCAGAGCTGATTTATTGCAGAGACCCAGTGTCCAGAGACAACGAGTCCAATGCTTGCGATGTAGAGCAGAACCTCGTATACCTCTTCGGGCACGTGCAAAAATATCTCAATAAGCCATCTGAACCATCGCGAGATCAAGTATCCAAAACAAATAACGGCGAGGGCAATTGCGAAAACCTGAAGGATATTCATCCATGTAACAAATCCCGCTGCTATCTGAAGCCCCGTGAGCTCTACGCAATCAGTACTTGGACCGCCTGCCAATACAGCCGTTGCGGGATAGAATGCTGATAGCCCCACCGCGCTAAGCAAAGTAAGAAGCAAAGAACGAAGCACGACTGCCCTCCTTATTGTTAAATACCAACGCCTACCTTAAGGCGTCTAGTGAACAAAATATACCGTTTACACTAGCTAGTCAAATCAACTGAAATACCTAATAATAATGCGGACGAATTATCGTCCGCATTTTGTGACTTTACGCAAACATCACTCCGCCCATTCCCCAGAAAACTCCTTTTGAGATTTCTTCTTCTCGGACAAGAACCCAGTCTGCTAAAAGCATTTCGTCTGAAATATCTGGCACATCTCTATAAGCCTCAAGGATGATTTTACGTTCATCTTCAGACATGCCCATCAAAGTGAGAGCTTCCTCTGAAAGATGACCCATAGCATTATAGGCATCGCGCTCGTCTTCAAGAAGAAAACCTCTGGCCTCTTCTTCAGAATCAGCAAAAATTATTTTGCAATCTCCTTGCCGATATTGGCCACGTGTTTCGAACAGATATATTTTCACAGCCCACCTCCTGAATAAACATATATCACCTTTTACAGACAGTGTAAATAAAAAGCGCTCGCCGAAACGAGCGCTTTTATATTCTTTCTTCCGCGAAGAATGGAGTTTTGGAAATTGTGTACACCACGCGCTTTATGCCAACGATCTTCAACAACTCCATACAATCTTCGCAGGGCTTGGCTAGGGCAGGCGTGCCGTTTTTGAATTCGCGCCACACCCAAACCGTAGCTCCCTTCATTACGCTCAAATCAGCCTGCTTTATCGCATGCACCTCCGCGTGACGATACCAAACCGACTTACGCCTTCCAGGAACTGAAATCGTTGAGGTCCCCATGCGATTGCAAGCAATACTCAATACGCTATTACCTTTTGTAATGACAGCTCCGACGCGAATACGCCGCGGAAATGAATCCGCATTTCGAGCTTCTGCCCGAGCTAGCTGAAGCGGATAAGCCTGAAGCGAAATCTGCAAAGAGCACCTCCTTCAGCATAGCGAGCTGGCATGTTCACGAAAACTCTTCCACTCATCTTCCAGCGTGCCTACGCGATACTCCAACCCGCCAATTCGGCCGTCCACACCATCAAGACGATTATCCACACCATCAAAGCGCTCGTTCACTTTTTCAAAATCTTTCTGTATTGAACGCGCAAGAGGTTCCATTGCCTCCAACACGGCATCTTTTATATCTTGTTTATTTAGCTCAGCCATAGATGCACTATATCACATTACTGGTAAAAAACATACAAGATTACGAGCTTCGCCGGCGCGCTTCGCGCCAGGCGGCAATTTTTTTATGGTCGCCGGACAAAAGCACTTTCGGTACGCGGTATTTTTTACCTTTGTATTCTAAAATTTCCGGACGAGTATAGTGAGGATATTCAAGCAATTCTTCCTGCTTCGCGTCTTTTTCTTTTTTTAATAAATTATTCCAGTGCGATTCTTCTTCCAGCGATTCCAAACGAATAACTCCAGGGACCAAGCGTGCAACTGCCGAAACGATTGTCATAATAGCCACGTCGCCATCAGTAAGCACATACGGACCAATTGAAACCTCCTCGGCGCGCAATACTTTTTTCACGCGCTCGTCAATCCCCTCGTAGCGGCCGCTGACAAAAACTATGCGGTCGTATTTTTTAGCCCAGCTATATGCCGTTTTCTGGTTGAATGGTTTGCCTTTGGCAGACAGCACCACTACTTTTGTTTTTTTACTCCGCGCGTCACCTACAATACTATCAAATGCCTTTAGTATCGGGTCTGCCAACATCACCATACCAGCGCCTCCGCCGTACGGCTTGTCGTCGGCAGTGCGATGTTTATCCACCGCAAAATCGCGTACGTTATACGTCGCTATTTCTATAATTCCTTTTTCCTGAGCGCGCTTCAAAATAGAAGCGTTGAAATAGCCTCCGAAGATTTCGGGAAATAGGGTTAGGATGTCGAAATGAAGGTGGGGCATGATTACAAAATCTCAAAACTCAAATCGCAAAACTAAAATCTAAATCGTAAATCTCAAATCTTCGCCGTAGTTTTAAGATTTGAGATTCAGTTTTGCGTTTTGCGATTTGATTTTTGAGATAATAATCTTTATAACACAAACGGCACTACAATTGTAGCACCGTTTGTGTTGATTCCGAAAGCCTTCAATTCGATTCAGGCCGAAGAATCTGATTATATATTGAGATCTCCCATCGCATCATCAACATTCGGTGCTGATTCGCGACGGCGAGCCGCTACGTGGGTTGAGCCTTCTGGCTCTTCAATCTTCAAGTTCACACGTGCATTGTTCTTGATGCCGACAATTCGCAAAAGATTGCGGATTGAGCGGGCCGTCGAACCCTGCTGGCCAATCACTTGACCCATATCTTGAGGATGTACGTGGAGTGTCAAAAGAACACCCATTTCGTCAACCTTGCAGTCAACCTTTACATCTTCGGCATGGTCAACTATTGATTTGACCAAATATTCGAGGAACTCCTGATCATTCATTGTTTGTGCCATATCAACCATTCATTAATGATATTTACGCAGGCGACCTATCTGCGCTGTATTGCTAGTATCTTACTCCTTTATTTACATAATGTCAAGTTCGTAAACAATGAAGCAATGGAATAATCAATCGTCATTGATTCATTGCTTCATGGTTCCATTGCTTCATTGTTTCACTGTTTCATTGTTAACTTTTATTTGTTCCTCTTTCTTCTTAGAAACGGCATGCACCGCTCTTTTCTTTGCCTTTATTATTCCTTCTTTTACAAGAAAATTATGGGCGGTGTCGGATGCCAGAGCGCCTTTTGAAATCCAATAGGCAATACGCTCCGCGTGTACTCCTTTTTCTTTGGTTCGTGGGTTGTAGAAACCCAAAATCTCCAGAAACTTTCCATTTTTGGTAGAAGACAATTTTGGAGTCAGCACAAGCCTAAAACTTGCGGCATTCTTTTTTCCTACCCTGGTAAAACGAATTCTTAGCATATTATTATCTTCTTACAGGATTTTATGTTTTAAGTCAAGAAATACCCTCTTTCGACAATTTTGAATTATGAATCATGAATTGAGAATGGCGTTGTTGAGTAAATCCCTCTTACCTACCTTACTCCGCGTTCTTGGTATAATGATGATATGAACAATAAACCATCAAAGCAATCAAGAAAACAGAGTAAAGGAGGTAAGAAGAAATACAAGGTAAGAAATTGGAA
>JACPHP010000016.1 GCA_016188605.1 Candidatus Spechtbacteria bacterium
GTGATGACGAATGTAACGGGCATTCCTGTTTCAGCTTTAGCAAACGGCACAGACGGTGAACTTATCACCTGGGACGCTTCGGGCGTTGCCACAACAGTCGCCGCAGGAACAGCCGCCCAAGTTCTTACCTCCAATGGCGCGGGAGCGGCTCCAACGTTCCAAGCGGCGGCGGGAGGAGGGACGACGATCCTTCACCGGGTGAGCGCGGCACAGGCGGCGACGACTTGCGCGACAACGGATACGAATTTGACGGGAGGGACGTATACAATTCCAGCAAATCTTTTGTCTACAAACAAAGGGATAAGGTGGACAGCTTTAGTTAGTACTGTTGCCATAGGAACTGCAGATCAGATCAACTTCCTTATAGATATAGCAGGAACTAATATTGTTACCAATAGCCATTCCCTAGCATTTGGCAATTCTGTCACTGAAGTTTCTGGATTATTATATAATCGAGACAGCACTTCTTCCCAGATTGCATATAACAACCTAAGTTTTACCGGAGATGCAAGTGGTTCTAGAATTGCGTATGGAACTGCAGGTGTAGATAGCACTGCAGATATCAGTTTTTCTATCCAATGCATTGATGTTAATCCCGGATCTGGAGGTGACGACGATCAATTTACTTTACAAATGTTAATTATTGAACAAGTAGGAACAGAATAATTTAGGTACGTATCAGGCTAATCCTAGGACTAGGAAGTCTAGGACCTAGCATACACGTTTGGATAAAAGGGTCAGGTACTTTTTGTTGATGTAGGAGTGTTAGACATCCGATGTCTAACATCAAAAAAAGGAGGGTCTGACCCTCCTTTTTGCTAGTTTGAGATTATTGCGGTAACCTCTTTTATTTTTATAGCTATTTGCTACAGTGGGGATATATACTAAACGGCAAGGGTATCTTAGCTTTTAATTTTTTGTAAAAAATTAAAAGCTAAGTGCTCTTGTTTGTGCTTATTAATTTGTTTATCAAGGTTAATAATAAGGTATCCAGCTTCGCTGGATGCTCATAATTGCAGCCGTTAAGGCTGTGTTACAAAGTAACTTGCCTTAACGGGCAATTATGGCATGTGCGGAATCGTCGGCTACATAGGCAAAAACAATGATCCTCGTTTGGGGCTCGAGGCCCTGAAGCGTTTGGAGTACCGCGGATACGATTCCGCCGGTATGGCTGTTTATGACGCTAAAAAAAAGCGTATAGTTTCGTTGCGCGCGGTTGGCCGTATCAGCGAGCTTGAAAAGAAATTTTACGAACATCCTTTTGAAGGCATGCCGTTTATTTTTCATACGCGCTGGGCAACGCACGGTGAGCCATCAGTGAAAAACGCTCACCCTCATTTTGATTGCACGAAAACAATTTCAGTCGCTCATAACGGTATTATTGAAAATTATCAAACCCTTAAAGAGCATTTGCAAAAAGAAGGACATGTTTTTCATTCAGACACCGACACCGAGGTGCTTGCGCATCTAATTGAATCTCTGTATAAAAATAGTTTGGAAAAGGCGGTGCACAAGGCGCTAGGTATGGTGCGTGGAACTTACGGCCTTGCTGTTTTAAGCTCGCGCGAGCCGGATAAAATAATTGCGGCGCGCCTTTCAAGCCCCCTGCTTATTGGCGTTGGCAAGGGAGAGCATATCATTGCCTCGGACGCTTCTGCGGTTCTTGCGCATACCAAAGATGTGGTTTATATGCAGGACGGCGATATTGCAGTAATTACTCCTGATTCATTCAGTATCACAACGAAAAATTACGAAGCCCGCAATCCTGCGGTAGAGCAACTGGAGTGGAATCTTGAAGCGGCGCAAAAAGGCGGGTATCCGCATTTCATGCTCAAGGAAATTTTTGAGCAGCCGGATGCGATAGAGAATTCTTTGCGAGGGCGCATTCTCGCGCAAGACGGAAAAGCAAAACTAGGCGGCCTTGAAGTTGTAAAAGAAAAACTTCGAGATATTGAAAAAGTGCATATCATTGCCTGCGGGACTGCGTCGTACGCCGCTTCGGTGGGCGAATATATGCTAGAGGAATACGCCGGCATTCCCACGGAAGTTGATTTTGCTTCAGAGTTTCGTTACCGCAAACCTTTGCTTAATTCGCGTACCGCGGTGTTAGCGGTCTCTCAATCTGGCGAAACTGCTGACACGCTCGCGGCGCTGCGCGAGGCAAGAGAAAAAGGCGCGATGACGCTCGGTATCGTTAATGTCGTCGGCTCCACAATTGCCCGCGAGACAGACGCTGGCGTTTACAATCACGCCGGTCCGGAAATTGGAGTTGCGTCCACAAAAGCCTTTACATCGCAACTTGCAGTGCTAGCGCTTTTGACTTTGTTTTTGGGACGCCAGCGCGGCATGTCGGTCGTGATAGGAAAGCGCATCGCAAACGAACTCGCGCTTATTCCCGGACACATGAGGGAAATTTTAAAGCAGGACGCGGCGATTAAAAAAATAGCGGCAAAATACCGCAACGCGCAAAACGCGCTTTACATTGGCAGAAAATATAATTTTCCAATTGCCCTTGAGGGAGCTTTGAAATTAAAAGAGATTTCATATATTCACGCAGAGGGATACGCATCGGGCGAAATGAAGCATGGCCCAATCGCGCTTATAGACGACAAATTCCCGACCATCGCGATCGCGCCGGAAGATTCGGTGTATGAAAAAATGCTTTCAAATATACAGGAGATAAAAGCGCGCAAAGGAAAAATCATCGCGGTGACAACAATGGGCAACACAAAAATTAGCGCGCTTGCCGATGACGTTATTTATATTCCCAAAACCTTGGAGATGCTCACGCCTCTGCTAAGTGTCTTGCCGCTTCAGCTTTTGGCGTATCATATTGGCGTACTTAACGGCCGCGACGTAGACAAGCCAAGGAACTTGGCGAAGAGTGTGACCGTGGAATAGTTGACATTTTAATGCTTTTACTGTAGAAATTTTATAGATTAGAAAGGAGAGCGCGATGAGCGTTAACAAGCTATCTGGAGCAGAGAAGGAAGTCATCCGCCATGTGGTGGGGGAAAGACGAGAAATGATAGAAGGTATTGTCGGGCTTCTTAGCGCTGTTGTTGGCGAGGGAGAGGCCTTGAGCAGTACTATAGCCGTTGCCCTGATGGGCGAAGTAAATCGTATAGAGGTGGCGGGCGGAGATTCGTACGGTCTTTTTTCGCTAGAAGAAGTTAGAGCGCTAGCCCGGCGCATTGATGTTAGAGGAGACGTTGATATGCAGAATGAATTGAAGGCTGTATGCGCGCCACTCTTTCAAGTTCAAGTAAGATGGTAAAAAGAAGCCCGGGACTAAGTCCCGGGCTTTTCAATATGCCAGCCGTCTTTGTCGCGGTGTACGCCTATTCTGTGGATTTAACGCATTTTCATTACGATTTTATTGACAAGGAATAGAATTCATTTATACTAGTTTAAACACTTGAGTAAGGGAGGGCAAAAAAATGGTGCGGTGCATTGCGATTGACTTTGACAACACACTTGCCCACATGGACGATCCGGGCTATTCTGGTCTTTTTGCTATTTTTACGAGCCGCGGCGTTTCCCTCGAAGCAGTCAGAGAGATTTATGGCAAAGTAACAGCGCTTGTTGGGTTTACTATTTGCGCCTTGATTGACGCTATCCAAGTTGCTGGTTTATTGAAGTGTGACGATACTATTGCCATTGAAAGAGAATTCGACTATTGGCTTCTTGGACACTTGACGTGTTACGATGATAGCACTTCGCAAGTGAACGCGTGGCTTGCTCACGGGATTCCTGTTATCATAGTAACCTCCGGAGAGGAAAGTTATCAGCGAAAAAAAATAGAAATCTCGCAAATTGCCTGTACGGATATTATCGTTGTTCCACCAACTCGCAAAAAGTCCCATGTAATACGGGAACTTTTTGGAAAATACGGCGGTCCGATTATTATGATTGACGACAAGGCATCCGAACTTGATTCTGTAAGAGAAGATGAGCTTTCTGAATCAGACGTGCGCACTATTTGGATCAAGCGCTTTGACGGGCGTCATACTAATCAACACGCACAGTATCCTCACAAGGAAGTGACTACTCTCGCAGATCCAATTATTATTGCCCTTATAGATCTATAAAAAAGAAGCCCGGGACTAAGTCCCGGGCTTTTCAATATGCCAGCCGTCTTTGTCCACGCGGACGTAGCCGACTTTATGAATTTGAGTATCAAATTGTTCAACTAGATTAGACACCGTCATGATCCCAGAGCGCTCTTGAAGAATATCTCCAATAACTCCCAGCGCTTCTAATATCGTTCGGTCTCTTTGCCCGCGCGCAATAACTAGCGTGCCGCGATTTTTGGTTTGCGGGGTTGCTTCGGGCACGTCTTTTGTTACGATTGATCCGGCGGCAATATATGCGTATTTACCAACATGCAGAGGAGCGACAAGCATACTGCCGGATCCTACAAACACCGACTTATCCAAAACGGTTTTGTTTTTATGCACGCCATCGTAGTTGCAAAAAACCGCTCCTGCCCCGATATTACACTCCGCTCCAATGCGCGCGTCGCCAATATAGCAAAAATGTTTTGCCTTTACGCGCATTCCAAGGAAAGAGCGTTTTATTTGGGCGTTGTCCTCAATTTTGCATTGCGGATTTATCACGGAGGATTCTATCCTGCAGAATGTGCCAATCACGCAGTTATCTGCTATGCGAGAATCAGCGATATAGTTATTGGGACCAATTACACATTCGCGGCCAATGGTTGTCCCGCCTTCAATAACTACGCCCGGATAAATAATCGTGCCACTCCCTACCGACACTTTGTCTTCAATGTAGATATGGTCGGGGTCAATTATTATAACACCCGCTTGTATCAGTGTAATTATTTTTGTTTGTCGTTTGACCGAGTCTGCGTATGTTGGAATTTTCAATTTGACCTCCTATTGATGCAAAGAACATTAATCGCTATTGCGATAATCTTTTCTTATGCTATACCATAAACACTATCTTATGCAAGAAAAAAAGACGCAATTTCGTATCGCGTTGGTGGGCGGGGGAACTGGCACCTCGCGTATTTTAACTGGCCTTAAAGACTTGCCGGCGCGTGTTTCAGTGCTTGTGACAACCGCGGACAGCGGCGGCTCTTCCGGCCGTCTGCGCAAGGATTTTAACATGGTGCCGCCTGGCGACGCGCGGCAATGCCTCGGCGCGCTGATTGGCAATGAAACATGGCAAAAATATTTTCACGCGAGATTTGCTACAGGCAAGCTGAAAGGGCATAATATAGGCAATCTGCTGCTAGCGCTTTTGCACGAAAAAAACGGCGATATTCAGTCGGCGCTTGATGAGGCATTAAATCTTTTTGACGTGCAAGATCACGAAATAGTGCCGGTTACAATTAAGCCAACAAGCCTAGTAGCTTTTTTGAAAAATGGAAAGAGATTGCGTGGCGAAGATAGCATAACGTCATCCGATATAATACGCGCGGATCTGGAAAGTCTTTCACTTCTGCCAATCAATGTCTCTGCTAATCCTCGCGCAGTGAGCGCGTTGATGAATGCCGACGCAATTGTAGTAGGTCCAGGCAATTTATTTTCCAGCATCATTCCTAATTTTTTGGTACCGCAAATTAAGGAAGCATTTATTAATTCTTCGGCTAAGAAATTTTTTGTCGCAAACCTGATGACGCAGTCGGGGCATACAGATGGATTTACGCCAGGGGACTATGCAAAAGTCGTAGAACAATACACTAAAGAAAATATTTTCGATTACGTGCTGTGCAATTCTCGTTTTATTCCGCGGAAGTTTTGGAATAAGCAGGGAATGGGTGAAGCGGTTCATGCCCCATTAGAGGCGATGCCTATAACGGGGCGAGCGGGAAGGGTCGAGAAAAATAAGCTTCGCTTCATATCCGGAGACTTTGTGGATTTTACCGTAGTGAAGCAAGATCCGTCAGATCCGCTGACGCGCACATCCGTAAGACACAACGGTGCGGCAATCGCACGTACAATTTTGCAATGTCTTCAGTAATAATACTTGATTTTGATAAAACTTTGTTTGATGCTGACGCTTTTCGCGGTGCGCTGGCGGGTGTTTTTGCCCGTCATGGGATAAGCGCCGAAGATGTTTATGCAACGTACGCGATGTGCAAACAGCATCATTCACAAAAATGGGTGCCAGAATATCAAATTGAATTGCTAGGGAAAAAATACAGCCAGATTGACTCTGCGTATCTGCTTAGCAACATCAATCTTTTGTGCAGAGCAAGCGAAAGATTTGTTTATCCCGACACCATTTCGTTTCTCGCGACCCTACAAGGTGCTGGCCACGAACTGCACGTGCTGTCGTTCGGCGACGAGCGTATTCAAGCAGAAAAAATTAACGGCTGCGGCATTGCTAAATACCTTTCATCTGTAAAGGTTACATCGCATAAAGATAAATCTCAGGAGCTGCACAATTACTTAGGCAAAGGCACTAAGCCGTCCGCGATTTTCATTGACGACAATAAAGATATTCTGCGAAGTGTAAAAATGCGACACCCTTTTGTTGTGACAATTTTAATGTCGCGAGATGGTGTTGGCCTAGGTAATATCGGGTCGTGCGCAGGTGAGGGCAAGATTTGTTTTACAGGAATTGATTATGAAGTCAGCTCGCTAGAGCAGGCACAAAGGATTATTGATATTAAAAATAGCAATTACCCATGGATATACTCTCTTTGGCAAAAGATAACGAAGAAGACGTAATCTCGCGCGCAATACAAGCTTTGCAAAACGGCGGGGTTATTATTTACCCCACCGACACGCTGTACGGGCTTGGCGTAGATATTAAAAACGACGCCGCCGCGCGTCGACTTTTTGCGCTTAAAAAAAGGCCGGAGAATAAACCCGTGCCAGTGCTTGTGGATAGTATCGCGATGGCAAAAGAATACGCATTCATAGATGCAAAGCAAGAGAAGGTTTTAGGGTCGCTCTGGCCAGGGCCAGTAACTGTTATTTTGTGGAAGAAGAATAAAATTTCTTCGCTTGTCGCTTCCGGTGGGCAAACAGTTGGGTTGCGCATTCCAGCTTCACAATTTTGTATTAATTTAATACATGCATTTGGCGGGGCGATTTCGGGTACGTCCGCCAATATTTCCGGCGAACAGCCATCACTTGCTCTTGATCCTATTCTCGTGCAATTTCGCGAGCATGCTCGCTATCCCGATTTTGTTATTGATGCTGGCACGCTTAAATCTTCACCGCCCTCAACCGTTGTGGATTTAACAGGACATAGTCCAAAGATTTTGCGAGTAGGGCCGGTAACGGCAGGACAACTAAAGATGATTTTAGGAAATTAAAAAACATAATAATAAAAGTTGAATTTCACTTAACATCAACGGCCGTTGATGTTAAGTGAAATTCAACTTGCAAAAAAAACGACACGAGGTCGTTTTAGTCTTGGTGCCGGAGGAGGGAGTTGAACCCTCACCTTCTTGCGAAGACGAGATTTTGAGTCTCGCGTGTCTGCCATTCCACCACCCCGGCATCATTTGTACGGGATAAATCTGCCAGCTAGAATTATAATAAGTGAAGTAAAGGCGAAACAATCTAGTTTCGCCCATGATACGTCTGCTACCTTGGCGATTGGAACTGAAAGTCCTAGGTCTCTTTACCTTTCAATAGTTGGTTTGATAGTCTCTATCTTTACGTATTCTTTGCAGATAGGACATCTCATAGGTGTTCCAATAAGAGTCTGGAAGTTATGCTTGCACGTAGGGTTTGAACATTGGCAATCGAACCAATTTCTTCCCATCGAATCCCTCCGTATACCTTATGATCTTATATATAAGATATGAAAAAAATATCATTTTGTCAACGAATCCACATTATGATATAGTAAAAACACTTTTTGAATATAATTCATGGGAAAAGTTATAACCCTTTGCAACCAGAAAGGAGGAACGGGAAAAACCACTACCGCGGTTAATCTTGGCGTGTATCTTGCCGCCAAGGGCAAGCGCACGCTTCTTATTGATCTTGATCCGCAAGCTAATGCGACATCCGCGCTCTCGCTTCAGCCGCATCGTATCAGCCCAAACCTTTATCATAGTCTTGTTGGTGGAGTTCTCCCCGAGGACATTGTCCGCGAAACGGGTATTTTTGGATATCACGTATTTCCATCATCACCGGACCTTGCGGGTGCGTCTGTTGAACTAGTAACGCAAAAAAATAGAGAGTTTCGCCTATATGACATTGTCTCTCGCTTGCGCAATGTTTATGATTTTATTCTTATTGATTGCCCGCCGAGCCTTGGGCTCCTTACGTTAAATGGGCTGGTAGCCGCCGACGAGGTAATAATTCCAGTGCAATGTGAATATTATGCGATGGAAGGGCTAGGGCAGATTCTTGAAACAGTTGATTTAATACGAGATAATTTACAAAGAGACGTAAAAGTTATGGGCGCGTTGCTTACAATGTATGACAAACGTAATCGTCTTGCGCGTTACATTACCAAAGAGTTGCGTAGAAATTTCCCCGGATATGTTTTTGACGCAGTTATTCCGCGCAATGTTAGTTTAGCGGAAGCTCCCGGGTATGGTAAAACAATTTTTCAATTTGATCCGGACTCGCAGGGCGCGCGAGCGTATCAACAGTTTGCAGATGAGGTGATTAAGGTTTCATCCGGAGCGCCGCGGATAATTATTTAATCCTTATATTAATCTTATAAGCTAAATTATATTGTCACTTAGTATATATTTTAAACGAAGCCGCGTTGAAAATATATACTAAGTGCTCATAATTCTAACATCTCGGCGGCATCTTGCCATGCAAGATTTGCCTCGCTGAGAATTATGGCATATGCGCGGACTAGAGTCACTTATACCTCCTCGTAAACAAACAGAATTTCAAGACGGAAAATCAAAGCAAAGCGTTTTTTTAATAGAAACAGAAAATATTTCTCCCAATCAATATCAGCCTCGCAAGGAGTTTGATCTAGAGGAATTAAATTCGCTCGCAGATTCAATTCGCAAATACGGTATTCTCCAGCCGTTAATTGTAAACAAGATTGAGGAAGACGTGCCTTATGGCAGAAAGGTGCGTTATGAGCTTATTGCCGGCGAGCGCAGGTTACGCGCGGCAAAATTGGCGCATCTGCCGCAAGTGCCTGTTGTTATTCGTAACGCAACTCCAAATGAAAAATTGGAAATTTCTTTGATTGAAAATTTGCAGCGCTACGATCTAAATCCAATCGAAGAAGCTTTAGCGTACAAGCGTTTGCAGGAGGAGTTTGGGCTTTCACAATTTGATATTGCAGCTAAGGTGGGGAAGAGTAGGCCAAGGATTACTAATACGTTGCGCATATTGCGCCTGCCGCAAATTATTCAGGACGCGGTTCGTGACGGCACGATCACTGCGAATTACACGCAGCCAATACTTTCTTTGAAAACATCGGAGGAGCAGATAAAGTTTTTTAATGAAATATGCGAAAAGGGCATGTCAGCGAATGATGCTGAAGATCGCGCGCATGAAATTATCAACAAACCATCAGCCAAAGCAATTCTGCGCGCATATCAAGATCCGGAATTGACAGAACTTACGGAAAGGCTAAAAAAGTTGTTATTTAACGCCAAAAAAGTAGTTGCGCGAGCGGACAAAAACAAAGCTCATTTAGCTTTAGAATTTACTTCGCGGGATGAAATGGTGGTTTGGATGAAACGTTGGACGAAAACCAGATAAGTATTTGTAAATCTACGGGCGTAAAACAAACTGCGCGGCTATTAGCCGCGCAGTTTGTTTTACGCCCGTTTGACCTCGCGCACGTCGCGAATTGCTTTAATTTTACTGATGAATCCTCGTAATTCCTCCAACGAACGCACCTCTATCGTTAGCGATATTGCGGCAACATCATTTTCCGTACGCACGCTCAGCGTGGCAATGTTGATATTTTGGTTAGCAGCAACAGTGCTGATATCCTGCATCAGTCCTACCCTGTCGTAACAAAAAACTACAAGAGAAACTAAGGCAGCTTTTGCTTGCGAGGCCTTATCCCAGTAAGCAGGGAGTAACCTGCCGTCCTCCTTAACAGTGCGGACGCTATGACAATTTTTTTTGTGAATGCTTGCGCCAGATCGTACCGTGATATACGCGATTATAGGTTCACCGGCGATTGGCGTGCAACATTGCGCGACGCGTCCTTTCATGCCTTTCTGGCCAGAGATACGAATAGGGAAAGAATCGTTGCCTTTGTTTTTTTTCTCTAAAGTTACGGGCTGAATTTTATCAGTAAAAACATCTTTCTCATCAACCAGATAACGGATGACTCTTTGCAAGGAAATCTCGCCTAAGCCAACGCCTATAAGAATATCATCAAGCGTTTTACTCGCAAGATGAGAGAGTAATTCCTCCTTTTTCTCTTTAGGCAGCTTGTCCCAAGATAATTGTTTGTATAGCTCAAGCTCACGGTTTATTATTTCAAGTCCACGCAAAAGATTTTCATCGCGATTTTTTTTCTTTAGCCACGTGCGAATATGCGAACGCGCCTGGTTTGTTTTAACAAACTCTAGCCATGCGCGAGAAGGCTCGCGTCCTTTGGCGCGAATAATCTCTATCACATCGCCGCTCTGGAGTTCGTAGTTTAGTGGAACCATTTTGCCATTTACCTGCGCGCCGCCGCACTCATCTCCGAGAGTGGAGTGAATGGCATAGGCAAAGTCAACCGGAGTTGCTCCTTCTGGCAAATCAAACACATCGCCTCGCGGAGAAAATACAAAGATTCTGTCTTTGAAAATATCTATTTTGAGATTTTCCATTAGTTCCTCTGACTCCGCGATTTCTTTTTGCCAATCACTGATTTGGCGCACCCAAGAGAGCTTTGGGTCGTTTGCTTTCGCGCCCTTATTTGGTTTCCCTTTTTCGTTGTATGCCCAGTGCGCGGCGATACCATTTTCCGCGTGTTCGTGCATTTCCGGCGTGCGAATCTGAAACTCCGTCGTAACACCGTCCACGCAAAAAACCGTGGTATGCAAGCTTTGGTAGCCGTTTCCTTTTGGTAGGGCAATGTAATCCTTAATGCGGCCGGGCAATGGCTTCCATAGTTTATGTATTACGCCGAGCGCGGCGTAACATTCCTCAATCGATTTTACGATGATGCGCGCGGCAACTAGGTCGTGAATCGCGTCCCAATTGTAATCGTATTTTTGTAATTTTCGCCACAAGCTGTACATGTGCTTTGCGCGCGCATGAACCTCCAGTGGCACGATTTTTTCTTTTTTTAATTCGCGCAGAAGCATAGGTTTTACGCGATCAAGATACTGTCCGCGCGCGGGATAGCGTTTTTTTACTTCTTCATCAATAAACTTGTATTCGTCGGGATAGAGATGGGGAAATGCCAAGTCCTCAAGCTGTTTGGCAATTTCCGCGACACCAAGACGCATGGCAATCGGCGCGTAGATTTCCATTGTTTCAAGCGCGATGCGGCGGCGTTTTGCTTCTGGCAGCGCCGAAAGTGTTTTCATGTTGTGCAAGCGGTCAGCAAACTTAATCAGCACAACACGAATATCTTCTGCCATTGCAAGAAGCATTTTGCGCAAGTTTTCTGCGTGTCGTTCAGCCCCGCGATACTTTAATTTTCCCAATTTTGTTACGCCATTCACCAAGAAGCTTATTTCTTCGCCGAATTCCTTTTCAAGTTCTTTTTCTGTGATATTGGTGTCTTCAACAACGTCGTGCAGCATAGCCGCGGCAACGGTAGATGGGTCAAGGTGCATCAGGGCAAGAGTGAGAGCGGCATCAAGCGGATGCACAACGTAGGGCTCGCCGGATTTTCGGAATTGCCCCTCGTGGGCATTTCTTGCCATCACAAAAGCGCGTTCAATAAGCATTCTATCTTTTTGTTTCTTAAAACAAGATAAAATTCGTTTGAGCGTTTTTTCAATATCCGTTGTTTGTTGTTCTTGCGTAAGGGTCATCGGAGATAAATTATATCATGAAAAATTGTGGGTGTAAAATAATCTTGTATTGCCAAATGGCATGCGCTAAACCAGTTGAATTTCACTTAACATACACGGCCGTGTATGTTAAGTGAAATTCAACTGAAATGGAAAAGGGGCATAGCTGTTACGCTGTGCCCCTTGCGATGAGTTGGGCTTTAGACGGCGGTATGGTGGGTTAGTGTATTGTCGAATAAGTCGCAACCCGCGACCTCATGTCCAGGGATAGGTCGAGGATTACCACAACCCTTGCGGCATTCTTTTTCTCGATTTTTTTTCGGGCACTTTCCCCTGCGGCCAAGTCGTGGTTGCCGTATCTTCGTGAAAAGTATCCCGACACATGTCATTGGCTTGAGGTTCCAGCTACGCAGGTCGCTGAATAGCGGCAGACAAAAATTCCGCCACGCGACTGCGTGGCGGAATTTCCTAATTCTCTTCTTTATAATCACATTCCCTGCTAGAGCACTTAATACCTTTTTTAGTTTCAACTAGCGCATTACCGCATTTCGGGCAGAGGACTACTTTTGCGTTGCCTGTACTGAGCGTAGTCGAAGTATCACCCCCTCCTTCGATTTGCGGCTTATCCCACACTGCAAAATCACATTCAGGGTACCTGCTGCAGCCGTAGAATATTTTTCCGCGCTTGGTGCGTATTTCTTTTACAAATCCCGGGTTGTCTCGCCTTGCTTGATCAGCCAAGCATTTTGGGCATTTAACTTGTGGGAATGAAGATGATGCCTGCTCAAGCGGCGCGGTATATTTGCAATCCGGGAAACCGGAGCACGCGTAAAAGCGTCCGAAACGTCCGTTGCGGATAACAAGATTCTTTCCACACTGCGGGCAGATTTTGTCTGTTTCTTCCACTGGCGGCGTAGCTTTTTTTACTTCTTCGTATTTTTCTTCAAGAAGTTTTTTAAATGGATCATAAAATGTATGCAAAATTTTTACCCAATTTTTTTCACCCGTTGCAACTTCGTCAAGCTGCTGCTCAACATTGGCAGTAAATTGAATATCTACAATTTGCGGGAAGTGCTCCACGAGCAGGTCCGTAACCGTGATACCAATTTCTGTTGGCTGAAAACGTTTCTGTTCGTTTTTAGTGATGTAGTTTCTTTCTTGAATCGTAGAAAGCGTTGGCGCGTAAGTGGAAGGGCGGCCGATGCCAAATTCTTCAAGCGCTTTCACTAAGCTTGCCTCGCTATATCGCGCGGGCGGTTCTGTGAAATGCTGGTCGTCAGCAAGTTTATCCAAGATAAGCGGCTGATCTTTCTTTAGATCAGGCAACTCGTTTTCCTCTACTTTTACAGGATAGACGCGCAAGAATCCTTCAAATTTCATAATGGAGCCATTGGCGCGGAAGGTGTAAGGTGTGCCGGTAGCAATTGTCGCCGCGGTTGAATCAAACACTGCTTGCGCCATCTGGCTTGCGATGAATCTTTGCCAAATAAGCGCGTAAAGTTTTCGTTGAGCATCCTCCATCTTTATTGCTCCCGGTTCGCGGTCGGAATAAGCAGGCTTGCCCGCCATAGCTTCAGCGAAGGCGGGGCGAATTGCCTCGTGCGCTTCCTGCGCGCCTTTTGATTTTGTTTTAAATAAACGCGGCGCGCCAGCCCAGAATTGTTTGCCGTATTTTGTTTCAATAAAATCTCGCGCGCCAGAAAGAGCGGAATCCGTGATATTCAGCGAGTCTGTGCGGTGATATGTGATATATCCGCGCTCATACAAATTTTGCGCGAGCATCATGGTGCGCTTTGCAGAAAATCCTAATTTTCTCGCAGCTTCCTGCTGAAGGGTGCTAGTAGTAAATGGCGGCATGGGATTTCGTTTCGTTTCTTTGCGCGCGATATCCTTCACGCTCCAATCGGCGGATTTGAGAGAATTTAATATTTCATCCGCATCTTTTTTATTATGTACGTCTAATTTTTCTAAAGGCTTTTCGTCTTTGGCGTAGAGTCTGGCAAGAAAGGTTTCGCGTAATTCCGCGTCCTTTTCCGCGTTTACTCCGCGCGGTTGAAGCCAGGCTTCAACCGACCAGTATTCTTGCGGTACGAATTTTTCAATTTCGCGTTCACGGTCAACAACAAGGCGCACGGCCACTGATTGCACGCGGCCGGCGGACAGCCCACGCATAACTTTTTTCCACAAGAAAGGCGAAAGTTTGTATCCGACAAGACGGTCAAGAATACGGCGCGCCTGCTGCGCGTCGACAAGATTGTCGTCAATTTTTCTCGGGCTTTCTAGCGCGTGTTCAATCGCGGTTTTGGTAATTTCATGGAACACGATGCGCTTGTAATCTTTTAGCTTTAATACCTCCGCCAAGTGCCAGGAAATTGCTTCCCCTTCGCGGTCGGCATCGGTAGCTAGTATGACGCTATCTACGGCAGCGGCTTTTTTCTTTAATTCCGTAACGCGCTTTTTTGCTTTCATCGGAACAATATATTTTGGCGCAAAGTCGTGCTCGGTATCCACGCCCAGAGTTGATGTTGGCAAATCACGCACGTGGCCATACGAAGATTCCACGGTGTATTCACTGGGTAAAAATTTGCTAATGGTTTTAGCTTTAGTTGGCGACTCTACTATAATTAGTTGAGTTTCTTTTGTTGTTTGTGCTGTTTTTTTTATGCGTTGCATATATATCGTTCACCTCCCACATCTTTAACATTATTAGCAAGTTTTAATGAGTTAATGCAAGAAACGACTTGCGAAGGTAATAATGTAGTTAATTCTATAATCTTGTCAATAGAGAGAGGCGTGCCAGTGTCTTGCAGTGTCTTATATACTCTTTCTTCTTCGGGTGAAGAGAAGATTGGCTGTTGTTTCGTGCCCGCATGCGCATTTTCTATACCAAGGGCTTGTAGAATATCGCTAGCAGAGCGCACGCACACAGCTCCTTTTGCAATAAAATCATTTGTTCCTTCCGATTGTTTGGTGTACAGCGGACCCGGCACAGCTCCTACGTCGCGGTTTTGTTCAAGCGCAAAGCGCGCTGTAATCAGAGCGCCGCTCTCGTATGGCGCTTCTATAACAACTGTCATACGGGCGAGGCCAGCGATGATGCGATTGCGTGCTGGAAAATTAGATGGATAAGTCGGGCTGGCTGGCTCGTATTCGCTTACTATTGCGCCGCCATTTTCAAGAATGTTTTTTGCAAGCCGCATATTGGCGCGGGGATATATAGAAGCATCATCTATGCCAGAGCCAAGCACGGCAATGGTTTTGCCATTTTCTTCAAGCGCTGTTTGATGCGCCACCGTGTCTATGCCAAGCGCCATGCCGCTTGCAATGCCAACGCCGGCGCGTGTCAAATCACGCACAAGATTCATTGTAACTTGTTTTCCGTAAGAAGTGCATTTGCGCGTGCCAACAATTGCAACAAATGGAATTGTTTGCGTTGTTGTAATATCACCTCTTATATATAGCGGTGACGGCGGGTCGTGAATTTCTTTTAGTAACGCAGGATAGGTTTCGTCGCTATTTGTGATTTGAGAAACTGGAAATTTTTCTTGTTGTGTCATTTGCTTTGCAGTATATCGTAGCCAGAAGAAAAAGGCACGTGTGCATAAAAAAGAATACAGATGCCATAATTACCCAAGAGGGCAAGTTATTCATAACGCAGTCCTCTTGGCTGTAATTATGGCATCTGTATTTCTGTTCTTATTTTCTCAATCGCGTCCTGCAGCATTTGGCAATAAAGGTTTAAGCCGATTTTATTGAGCGTGCCGCTCTGGTCGCGGCCAAGCAGGTTGCCGGCGCCGCGCATCTCAAGGTCTTTTAATGCTATTTGATAACCGGCGCCTAAGAATTGCAATGTTTCCAAAGTCTCCACGCGTTCTTTGGCCGCGTCGTCCAGAGATTTTTCGGGGTAAAGCAAATACGCGTAGGCCTGTACGTCGCCGCGACCGATCCTACCGCGAATTTGGTGCGCCTGCGCTAGGCCGAGCCGCGTGACATCATCAACTATTAGCGTGTTGACGTTAGAAATATCAAGGCCATTTTCAATAATGGTAGTTGCAACAAGTATATCAATTTTGCCCTTACGGAATTCGTCCATAGTGGCGATGAGCTGGTGGTCGGGAAGCTTGGCATGGCTCACTTCAACTCTGGCATCTGGAAAGAGCTCGCGGACATCCTGCGCGACTTTGTAAATTGTTTGCACTTTGTTGTGCAGAAAGTAAATCTGTCCGTTGCGTGCCAGCTCTTCTTCAATAGCTTTTTGCATTATCTTTTTATCCCACGGCGCCGCAATAGTTTTTATTGGCATGCGATTTGGCGGAGAAGTTTGAATGATGCTGACATCGCGCAGGCCGGAAAGCGTGAATGAAAGCGTGCGGGGAATTGGCGTTGCCGACAGCGAAAGAATATCAATATGCGCGCGCATTTTTTTCATGTGCTCTTTGTGGCGCACGCCAAATCTTTGCTCCTCATCAACCACAAGCAATCCCAAGTTTTTGAAGCGAACATCTTTGCTCAGTAGGCGATGCGTGCCGATAACAATATCAATAGCGCCACTGGCCAGGCCCTCAAGAATTTCTTTTTGTTCTTGTTTTGATGTTATTCGAGAAAGCATAGCCACGCGAATAGGAAATGCGGCAATGCGTTCTTGTAAGGTGCGAAAGTGCTGCCACGCGAGCACAGTCGTTGGCGCAATGAGCGCCGTCTGGCGGCCGGAAAATACCGCGCGGGCTATGGCGCGCAAAGCAATCTCGGTTTTGCCAAACCCCACATCGCCGCAAATTAAGCGATCCATAGGATATTCTTTTTCCATATCCAAAAATACTTCCTGGATCGCGACTGTTTGATCTCGCGTTTCTTCGTGCGGGAATTGCGAAGCAAAATCTTCTTCCATAGCGCGCTCCGCGCTGTATGGCTCTCGTGTCGCAAGCTCGCGTTTGGCGTATATTTGCGCTAGTTCTTGCGCGGTTTTAATAATATCATCGCGGGCCTTCTGTTTTGTCTTTTCCCACAGGTTGCCGCCAAGACGATGAATAGTCGGCGTACCAAAGCCGATGTAGGGTGTTACTTTACGCGCAACTTCAACAGGGACGAGAATTTTGTCGCCAGCGGCATACTCTAGAATAAGATATTGCCCTTCACGTTTAAGCGCAGTATCGTTTCTATGATTGGCAAAAGGAGGGTCTGACCCTCCTTGGAGGGTCAGACCCTCAATTCCCGCGAACCGAGCTATTCCGTGATCTTCGTGTACTACAAACATTCCCTCAACAAGCGGCATCTGCGGCAGGGGAGACGCGCGTTTTTCAATTAATTTTTTTAACGGTTTTTCAAGCTCCTCGTTTTTGATTGAGAATATCGGCGAAATTGTGTCGATGGTATTTCCTTGGAACTCAATGCGCAGCGCCGTGCGCATCGTGAGCGCAAATACATCAACAATTCCGCCGCGCGCCGCAAAGTCGCCAGGGTTATGTACCGATTGCTCTTTGCGATAGCCAAGATCGTCTAGTTTGCGTAAAAATTCCGAGAGGGAAATTTTTTGGTTCGGGTATATTTCGAATAGCTGGTAGTTCCACCAAGAACGTTCCGTGCGAGATGAAAGAATATGGTGCCAGTTTTCCTCAAACCACAAAACGCCCTTTTCCAAAGAGTGGGGGGTGAGGGCGACGAGATAATAGCTATTTAGTTTTTGGCTTGACGAAGTGATGAGAACACGGTAGGTTTTTTAGATCGTTTGGTCAAGATAGTTGAATATAAAGAGCATTCTGGGTAAATCCACGGCGTTCTTTGTATTGTGATTGCTAAATTTTAATTAAACTCATTCATCGCCCGCGCAATTCCTTTATCAAGCGCGACAAAAATAGCCTCGGTGCAGCGCGCGATTGCGTCCGCAAACTCTTCTTTTTCTTTTCCACCGAATGGCTTAACGACAAACGCGTTCATAATATCCATTGATCTGCTTGCAGGCATGCGCGCGGGGCGGATGCCGACACGAAAGCGCGTGAAATTATTTGCGCCAAGTGTATCTATAATAGAAGCAACACCTTTGTGTCCGCCGGCGCCGCGGTTTTGTACAATCTTTATAGTACCAAGCACAAGGTCAACATCGTCGTGTATCACCCAAATATTTTCATGCGGCAGTTCAAGATTTTTTAATAATTCGTGAAGCGCAGTGCCAGATTTGTTCATGAAGGTAGTGGGCTTTACCAGAGTAATAGCATAATTCTCATATGATACGCTTGCCCCGTTAGAGGTACCACCTCTAGCGGGGCGGAATTGCGCGTTTAACTTTTTTGCCACAGCGTCAACAACCATAAAGCCGGCGTTGTGCGGAGAGCCCTCGTATTCTTTGCCAATATTGCCAAGGCCGAGGATTATAATTTTATTTGTTGATTCCGTCATAGTGTTGATAATTATTAAATGACTACCCCTAGCGAGCGATTACGTTGTCGGCGAAAGTATTTGTTGGATGAATTGTTGTATCTGTGAATAATCTTCCAGGCCTGCTTTGGGCTGTAAAGTATATGCTTGCTGGCCGTCCCAGTTTGCAATTTTTGAAACAAGCAGATTATCTGGCTCAGAGCTTATTACATGAAATTCTACGTTGCCTTGCGAGAATCCTTTTGTAATATTCCATACACGCTGAATCTCCCCGATAGACGCGTTTGACGCAATATGGCTTTGCGCGTGCTGATAGATTTTTATAATTGTTGGCAGATCCTTTACAGAATTGAGCCCTTGTATTTTTTGTTTGAGCGCAAGGAGCACGGTATGTTGGCGGCGCATGCGGTCAAAGTCACCATTGCCAGTGTGGCGCGTGCGAACATATTTTAGCGCATCTTGCCCGTTGAGGTAACGCCATCCGCGTTGTACGGCGAAAGTTTCAAATCCGCGGTCATCCGTAGGGAAAGTTTTATCTTTTAAAGAATCTTCTTGTGGAATAGAGATGCCACCGACATCATCAATTACTTGTGTTAGCGCGTCAAAGTCGGCGATAAAATAGTACTGAGCTTTAATGCCTGTAATTTCTTGCACTTTCTGCTGGATAAGATCCACGCCACCAGGATTTGGGAATACAGCGCTGCCGCTAAACTCGTAAAGCGCATTTATTTTTGTAATAGTTCCGCGACCGGGTACTGAAACAGCAAGGTCGCGTGGAATAGAGAAGATATCTGCCTTTATATTCACGGTATCAAAAGAGGCGAGCATGATAGTATCTGTCAGGAGCGAGCCAGGATGATCTTCGCCGCCAATGCCAAGGATGAGCACATTTACGCGGCCTGTTTCTTCGCCTTGCAATTTTACCTCCGGAGTAAGAGGAAGCGAGGCGACGGGAACCGCGTCTTTTGCTTCGGTAATTATTTGCTGTAATTTTTGTCCATTGGTTGTGTTAACAAAAGACATAATCGCGTCTTTTGTCACAGCGCCTAAAACTACGGCACTCAAAAAGCCGACTAGGAAAATAAATTTTACACCGCCACGGTTGTTTTGATTAGCACTCATTATACAAGTATCATAGCAAAGGGCAGGCCGGGCGAAAATGGTCTTTTACAGCCGCCATTTGCAAAGTCGTATTTCTATGCTAAAATAGCGTTGTTTAGCATAAAATTGCAGACCAAAAATAGTACATGTTTGATTTAAAAGAGTTTCGGGCATTTGTGGGGGAGGCGCTGCGCATCGTAGTGATCTCCCTTCTTATTATTTTGCCGATTAGGTACTTTGTTACCCAGCCGTTTTTTGTACGCGGGGCAAGCATGGAGCCATCCTTTCTGGACGGCGACTACCTTATTATTGACGAACTCTCATATCGTTTTTATGAACCAAGGAGGGGGGATACGGTTGTATTCCGTTTCCCAGGAGACCCTTCGCAGTTTTATATAAAGCGAGTAATTGGCCTTCCTGGTGAAACCTTGCAAATACATGACGGTTCTGTTTATATCCAACGCCAAAGCGACGCGCAACCCTGGAAGCTTAGTGAACCATATTTGGGCGATCTGCAAACATTCGGTGAGTTAACCGCTCGCATTGATGATAATAAGCTATTTGTTATGGGTGATAATCGTGCCGCTTCGTATGATTCGCGCCATTGGGGGCCACTGCCATTAAACGCAGTTATCGGCCGCGCGTGGGCTCGGCCATGGCCAATAGAAGAGTTCGGCTCAGTTAATGAGGTGCAGTACTCTGAACCCGCATTGTAACCGAGTTTATAAGTATAAAGAATATGAAGAATAATTTTCAAATTCCATCGGGGATGCATGACATTTTGCCGGAACAGCAAAATGTTTGGCAAAAAATAAACGACACGCTTAGCTCCATAGCGCAATTTTATGGTTTCCAGAGAATCGACACGTCCATAATGGAAGATTCGGAACTTTACATAAAAGGAACCGGTGAGAGCAGCGAAATAGTGCAAAAGCAAATGTATACACTAAAAACAGCGGGAGGCGACTCACTGACATTGCGTCCAGAAATGACTCCGGGAATTATACGTGCCTATCTGGAGCATGGAATGCCCAACCTAGCATCGCCAATGAAGCTCTATGCTTCGGGCCCGGTGTTTCGCAGAGAACGTCCGCAATCAGGCAGGTATAGACAATTTCACCAGTTTGACTTGGAAACAATCGGTGAGCAGGATCCAGTGCTGGATGTGCAAATTATTCAATTTTGCGCAGTTGCGTTGCAATCCCTGCATGTTGGTCCATTCATAATCCACATAAATAGTATAGGATGCAACCAGTGCCGTCCGCACTACAAAAAAGCTTTAAAAGATTTTTATCGCAGTAAATTGCGGCAGGTGTGCGCGGATTGCCGCGCGCGCTATAAAACAAATGTTTTGCGCATACTTGATTGTAAAGATGAGAAGTGCCAGCGCGTGCGAACGCAAGTTCCGCCAATACTTGATTATCTTTGCGAAGAGTGCCATAATCATTTCAAGTTAGTCTTGGAATATATGGACGCCACCGGGTTTTCATATATAGTCAACCATTATCTTGTACGCGGCCTGGACTACTATACTAAAACCGTATTTGAAATCTTCGCGGGCGATGTATCTACCTCAACAGAGCAAACGCCAGTTGCGCTTGCTGGGGGCGGTCGTTATGATGGTTTGGTAAGATTACTTGGAGGAAAGGATACGCCAGCAGTTGGCATGGCGATGGGCATGGAGCGCATTATGAATATATTAGAGGAGAAGAAAGCTACTTTTGGGAAAGAGGCGCGGATACGTGTATTTTTGGTTCAGCTTGGTGATTTGGCTAAGAAAAAAAGCTTGGGATTGATGGAGCGATTTCGTTTGTCGGGAATTCCCGTGCAGGAATCACTCGGTCGCGCGTCAATTAAATCTCAGTTAAGGATTGCCGATAAAGTTGGCGCGGAGTTTGCGCTTATTCTTGGGCAGAAAGAGGCGATCGACGGAACTGTAATCGTGCGCGAAATGGAAAACGGCATACAGGAAACAGTGCCGCTTGAACAAATTGTATCGTATTTGAAAAAAAGATTTGCAGGTTAAAAGTAAAGGTTAGTAGTGGGCGGTAAGTAGTTTGTAGAACACGCGCGCCTTGGGCGCGCGACCCATTACTTACTAAAAGATTATGAAAAATTGTATTTTTTGTGCCATTGCTGGCAAGAAAAAAGAAGCAGAGATCTTGCACGAGAATGACAAAATGGTAGTAATACGCGACATTCGTCCAAGCGCGCCAGTGCATTTACTAATTATTCCAAAGAAGCATATAGATTCGGTAAATGAGCTTGAGGAAAGCGATAAAGAATTAGTGGGAGAAATGGTATTGCTTGCAAAGAAAATGGCTAGGGAGCGGGGGATAGGTAGCGGTTATCAGCTAAGAGTGAATGTTGGCAAGGACGGAGGGCAGATAATTCCGCATTTGCATTTGCACTTACTTGGCGGATGGAAGGAGGACAAATAAATTTCAAATTAAAATAGGATATCACAATTTAATTTTCAATTTACAATTTTCAATGATTCGATTTACTAGTTAGTGTTTGAAAATTAGTTCATTAGTTATTCATTGAAAATTGAATTTTGAAAATTGAAAATTAGTTTTTTATGACACAGAAATTATCAAACATTATCGTTGAGCGAAAAGAACGCGAGGCAATGGGCGCGCTTTTGCGACGTTTTACTACGCATGTGCAAAAATCAGGTGTGATAAAATCGGTGCGCAAGCATCAATTTTACATAAAACCTACAAGCAAGAATCGTCGTTTAAGCTCGGCTCTTGAGCGCAACCAACGCCGCGCGGAGTATCAAAAATTAGTGAAGCTCGGCAGGGCCAAGAAAAATGTAAAGAAAGGAGGAAAGAGATAATAAAATAGCAGGGTTCATGGGAAATCTTCAAACTCGCATCAATAGTGATCTGGTTACAGCGATGAAGGCTGGCGACGAAGTCGCAAAGTCTGTTTTGCGCATGCTGCGCGCGGAAATTACGCGCAAGGAAATTGAGCTGATGAAGAGAGAGCTAGGCCTTGATGATGCCGAGGTAGTGGCGCTGGTGGCGAAAGAAATAAAAAAACGCCAAGAAGCAATTGAACTATATGCAAAAGGAGGAAGGCAAGATCTTGTAGATCAAGAACAAAAAGAATTGAAGGTATTGGAGATGTATAGGCCAGCCCAACTAAGCGATGAAGATGTGAAACAAGTCATATCTCGTGTTATGATGGAAGCGCAGGGCGTAAAAGATGTAGGGCTTATTATGAAAAAAGTTATGGAGCAAATTCGCGGGCAAGCGGATGGTGCGCGAGTGAGAATACTCGTGGAGGAAATCGTAAAATTTTCTTTATAATATGGACGAGAGTTTGATTAATTGTAAGGTTGAAAATTTTACAAGAGCGCGTATTTCAACTCGGGGTGTCTGTAATCTTGTTCAAGAGGCCGGTCTGCGCGTGCAAAGAGAATTGCCCACGTCTTCGACTAAGGCATGGCAGAAGCAATATCGGGACGGATGCATTTTTGTTTTTTTTGTAGGGAAGGTAGAGTCGCGAGCGCTTAACAATAAATTTCGTAATCAAGACACGGCAACAGACGTAATTTCATTTGAATACGAGGATTCATTAAATGATCCGGAGCACCGCGTCGGAGAGATTGTTGTGTGTCCAATTCTTATAAAAAAACAGGCGAAGGTACGAGGAGTGCGCTTTGAAGATGAACTTGCTCACGCGCTTATTCATGGCACCATGCATGTATTTGGTCATCATCATGAGAAGAATGAAAAGGAAACGAGGTGGGTGCACAATCAAGAAGATTTTATTTTACATAAATTGGGGTACAAGACAGCACACACGCCATAATCTCAAAACTTTCAGCCATAGGCTGATCCCCGCCAGAGGCGAACAGGCGCCTCTGGCGGAAAATCAAATCGCAAAACTAAAACTCAAATCTTGAAATTACATAAAACCTCTTGATGAAGATTTTCGATTTAAGATGTAGATTTGAGATTTACGATTTGAGTTTTGCGATAACATGTTGAGATTTTAGATGAGTACAATAATAGTTGCTCTTATGCCACGCGATCATATAGTTGCAGGTTTAGATATAGGAACGAGTATGGTATACACCATTGTCGCGCAAAAGCGACATGATGTTGTTATTCCGCAAATTATTGGCGTGGGCGCTGCTCCTTCGGCAGGTATGCGCAGAGGTACAGTCGTTGATGCTGACGAGGTAATAAAAAGCATTCGTCATTCTGCTGCTGAGGCTCAGCGTGTTTCAGGTGTGGCTATCGAGCGCGTATATGTTGGCGTAGGAGGAACTCATATTTCTTGCATTCCCAGCAAGGGCGTTGTTGCGGTATCCCGAGCTGACCAAGAGATTTCAAATGAAGATGTAGAGCGAGTATTAGCTGCGGCGCAGGCAATTTCTCTTCCTTCAAACCGTGAAATAGTGCATGTTTTCCCTAGCGAATATATAGTTGATGGCGAGGGTGGGCTTCATGACGCGGTCGGAATGAACGGCGTGCGCCTCGAAGTAAACACGCTTATTGTTGGAGGATCAAGCCCATATATTAAAATTTTAAAACGCTGCACGCAAGAAGCCGGACTGGAGGTGGCGGGTATGGTTTTGAATTCTTTTGCATCAAGCAAGGCGGTATTGAGTAAGAGACAAAAAGAACTCGGCGTGGTCTGCATAGATATCGGGGGCGGTACGACAAGTCTAGTGGTATTTGAAGAAGGAGATATCGTGCATACGGCCGTGTTTCCTATTGGGTCCATGCATATAACAAACGATATTGCCATCGGTTTGCGCACATCAATTGATGTTGCGGAGCGCGTTAAGAAAGAATATGGGCTTGCTCTTGTGCGAGAAGCATCAAAAAAAGAAACGATTGATTTAAATAAAATTGATCCTCAAGAAGAGGGAACGATTATGCGACGAGATGTCGCAGAGATAGTAGAGGCTCGTCTTGGTGAGTTGTTTGACTTTTCCAACAAAGAACTTCGCAAGATTGGCAAAGAAGCATTCTTGCCCGGAGGCGTAGTGCTTGTAGGCGGTGGCGCCAAGGTTCCATTGATTATCGACCTTGCCAAGGAGCGTATGCGCTTACCGGTGCAAATTGGTTTCCCGCGCGAAGTTGAGGGCATTGTTGATTCTGTTGATGATCCGGCGTTTGCCACAGCTCTGGGGCTTGTATTTTGGGGACTTGAGCTTGAAGATGAAAACGGCGGAATACAAAGGCCTCAATTTTCATCATTAAATGGAAGTGTGGGTAAAATGCGAAAATGGTTTCGGGCATTTTTGCCATAAGGGGCTAGGAGGAGGCTAATACTCGATTCGATATAGAATCTATTTAAATTTTTATCTTTAGCCAATTTTCCAAGTTTATCTCTAACGGGGTTGACATTTATTACTACGAATTGCTAATGTAGAGTATTACATAAATATTTTAAATTCTATGCCGCAAGTCAAACCAGATATACAAACATTCGCACGCATTAAGGTTGTTGGTGTCGGTGGATCCGGATGTCACGCGCTCGCGCGCATGATGGCGCTGCGTGTTGAGGGAGTGGAGTTTGTCGCAATCAATACCGATGCGCAGGATTTACATAATTCTAACGCGCCGCAGAAGATTCATATCGGCAAGAATTTAACGCGCGGACTTGGCGCGGGTATGAATCCTGAAATCGGACGGCAAGCAGCGGAAGAGAATCGCGATGAGCTTCAGGAAGCACTGCGCGGCTCTGACATGGTGTTTGTTGCGGGAGGTCTTGGCGGAGGTACGTGTACGGGTGCCGCACCCATTGTTGCAGAGGCTGCAAAGCAAAGCGGCGCGTTGACTGTAGCGGTAATCACCAAACCATTTGCATTTGAAGGTATGCAGCGCGCGCGACTCGCGGAAGAAGGTCTTGCAAGTTTGCGCGAGCGCGTTGATACGTTGATCACAATTCAAAACGACAGACTCTTGCAGATTATCGACCGTAAAACAACTCTTCTAAATGCGTTTGCAATTGTTGACGATGTGTTGCGCCAAGGCGTGCAAGGGATTTCCGATCTTGTTGTGCAACCCGGTATTGTTAACGTAGATTTTGCAGATATCAAGGCAATTATGCAAGACGCGGGGCCGGCATTGATGGGCATTGGACATGCTTCCGGTGAAGAACGGGCAATGGAAGCGGCGCGAAGCGCCATTAACTCCCCGCTTTTAGATATTTCTATTGATGGCGCGCGCGGGGTTCTATTTTGTGTAAGCGGGGGCGATGATCTTGCAATGTCTGAAATTAATGACGCGGCAAAAGTAATCACAGACTCAATTAATCCGGAAGCAAAAGTTATTTTTGGAGCTGTGCTTGATGAACGACTAAAAAAGGGTGAGCTTAAAGTTACGGTGATAGCAACGGGATTTAGCGATAATGATAATATTGGTAGCCGTAAAGAAGAAACGTCACGACGGGAGCGAGGAATTCCTGACATACAAAAAAGAGTCGCTGACCATCGTCACGAATCTCCAGTTTCCATAACAGTTAGCAGTGAAAAGGAGTATGTGGAAGAAAATGAAAATAATAACGCAAATAAAGTTCGACCACTAGAAACAAATATTCCCGTCGCAACCGAGGAAGAAGAAGATTGGGATATCCCCGCGTTTATTAGAAAGAAGTTAAAATAAAGTTGCGCAAATAAAAAACTGGCATGCGGTATGTATGCCAGTTTTTTATTTGCGTGGATAAAAGCTTCCATTATTCACACCCCTTGCTCTTGCGGGGGGGGGGGGGGGCTTATAAGAATAAAATGAAAAGTACTAGGGTTTAAGGAGCTTTGTAGAGGTTAAACCTCTACAAAGCCCTACACTTAAATTAACTAAAGCATCTTCTCTATGAAAAACATAGTCATAATAGACGACAACAAAACTTTACTTGAACACAAAGAGCTTCACAGAAAAGCTCGTCTGTTTTCAGCAAGCACTCTGGCCGCTGTTATATCTTCTGTTGTGATCGTAAGCTTATTTATTAACCTTGGGCCTGGAAAAGCGGCAGGAACAAACAATATACAGGTATATACAATAAAGAAAGCTCCTGCCAGTACCACGGTGAGCACAGTAAGTTCTACGAGAAGAGCGGTTAATTTTACTACAGGCGTAGATGCTTACAAAACTGGCATGAGCGCATCAATAGTGCTTGGGCAGCCTGATTTTACTAGCAGTACGGTTAATAATGGAGGGGTTTCTGCAAACTCATTAAATTCCCCTAGTGCTGTAGAGATAGCCGATGGAAAAATGGTTGTTGCGGATTCTTCTAATAATAGAATTCTAATTTGGAATTCAGTTCCGAATAGTTCAACACCCGCCGATTTGGTTTTGGGCCAACCCAATTTCACAAGTAATACTGCAAATAATGGCGGTATCTCCGCAAGTACTCTTAATGGTCCCCAGTCAGTTATATATGTTGGCGGTAGGTTATTTATAGCGGATTCTTCTAATAATAGAATTCTAATTTGGAATTCAGTTCCGAATAGTTCAACACCCGCCGATTTGGTTTTGGGCCAACCCAATTTCACAAGTAATACTGCAAATAATGGCGGACTAAGCGCTAGTACTTTCGGTTCTATATGGGACGTAGCTTCAGATGGTACAAAATTAGCCGCGCTAGATCCGACTAATAATAGAATTCTTATATGGAACAGCTTGCCTACAGTAAATCAGCAGGCCGCAGATGTGGTTTTGGGTAATAGTATTTTTACAACGGCATTAAGTAATACAGCTTCAGCAAAGGATTTTCAATGTGCTTATACATGTAGTATAGATATTAACAACGGAAAATTATTCTTAATGGATAAAATTAACGCACGTGTTCTTATCTGGAATTCAATTTCTACTGTTAATTACACTTCTGCTGATGTTGTAATCGGCCAGCCTGATTTTACAACTGCCACCAATAATATTTTTTCAGGAACTAATGTTGTTTCCTCAAAATCGACAAGGTGGCCATCTGGAGCTTATTCTGATGGACAGAGATTATTTATTTCAGATCATCATAATCATAGGATAATGGTATTTAATTCTATGCCAACTAGTAATTATGCAGCTGCGGACATAGTAATCGGTCAGACTAGTATGGATACCAGTAATGGACTCGCTAATGGTACTTATACGGGTTCAATTACAGCTTTTAACACCAATAGTCCAAGTAAACCAGTATATTATAATGGTAACCTGATAGTGCCAGATAGCGGCAACAACCGCATCCTCATCTTCCCCTCCACTGTAGCCACCTCCGCAATCGCTAGCACTCCTTCCACCACATCCTCGTCAATAACCTACAACACCAACAGCCTCACCTCCACCAAAGCAGACTACGGACTCACAGACCAATATGGTTCAACAACATCAGAAACAGACACCTCGCCCAGAGTAATGAGCCACACAGTCTCACTATCCAGCCTCGTAGCATGCACCACCTATCATTACAGAACAAGAGCCACAGACGCCACAGCCACGGAAGATGTAAGCAGTGACAACACCTTCACCACCACGGGCTGCACCGCCTCTGCTCCAGTCACCGCAGAAACAGCTTCAGCAATCACCACAGCCGCAGGAGGCACGGTAGCTCTAACATCAAACAACACAGGCATATCACTGGCCATCCCCGCGGCATTCACAGGCACAGACGCTAATATCCAAGTAAAGAAGATAGATGCCACAACTGTCTTTAGAGCAGTAACGGCTCCATCAGGTTACAGCGGCATCAGCACATACACATACGACCTTAAAGCGCTAAGCGGCGTGGGAACCTCTGTTACAACCTTCAATAACCCTATTACAATTACAATGACATACACCGACGCTGACATTCCTCCTACTATCTCCCAGCATACCCTCAAGATACACAGATATGACGGAGTAAATTGGAACGAGCTAACCGGCTGTACCGTAAACAGTTTGGCTAAAACAGTCACCTGCACCACCACAAGCTTTTCTACCTTCGCCCTCTTTGGCTCTACTTCTTCATCATCCCTAAGTTCATGTTCCAACATTCAGCCAGGCTCTATTCTACCTCAAATTACCAAAGCAGAGGCTCAATCAACCACCTCCATCCTTCTTACCATCCAAGATGGCAGTGACCCCATCTCTAATTACTACCTGCAATACGGCACATCGCCAAATTCTTACTCTCAAGGATTATTCAACATAGGCGCTAAAGGAGTAGGCACATATATCGTTTCTTCTCTTACCCCCAACACCACCTATTACTTTGTCATTGCTTCAGCTAATGACTGTGTTACCGGCGCTTGGTCAAAGGAAGTATCGGCAACTACGACCTTGGCTGTTATTAAACCAGAGTCACCCGTGGAGACTCCGAGCGTAGCCCCATCAACTACACCGATCGAGTCTCCGCCGGCGCAGACTGTTCCAACGCAAACAGAAGTCCCGTCTGTGCAGACAGAGGAAACTGCGGAGAAGGAGGTGCCGAGCGCGCCATCTGTTTCAATTAATACTTGCCAATCCTATATTGTTAAGGTAGGTGATTCTCTCTGGTCATTAGCAGCTCGCTTTCTCGGCAGCGGTCTTGAATACAAAACACTAGCAAAACAAAACGTCTCGTCACATCGCTCGCTTAAAAAGAATTATGATATTATATGGATTGGATGGAGGCTGAAGATAGGATGCGAGTGAGCTTGAGAAGAAGTCCTTGAGAAGAAGCCTAGCTTCCACGAGCGCGTGGAAGCTAGGCTTCAAGGAGACTTCGGAGATTGGTGGAAATTGAAATAAAGTTGCGCAAATAAAAAACAAATCCACGTTACGCGGATTTGTTTTTTATTTGCGTGGATAACTAAAATAAAATTAATAATTTTATTTTTGTAGTTATCCACATGTTTATGATTTGCATTATGTTATATAATATAAATGTACATTGAGTAAAAATTATTTTGTATGAAGTTCCCTTCGACTCGCGATGCAAAAATGTATGGATTATAAAAATATAATTCAATGCTTAGCATGAGCGAGGGGACGGTTGATTTCATACACTCTGTATTTTCCATCCGAGGCGTTTGCCGCCTCTAGCGAAAAAAGTTTAATTTACATACAAAAATATGGCAACACGACGAGCAGCAAAAAAGACTGCAACAAAGCGCAGGGTAGCAAAGCGAGCGCCTGCAAAAAAGCGAGTGGCACGACGACGAGCGCGCAGATAATAATGTTGTGAGTTCTTTTAGTAAATAAACATCGTCCCGCCTTGGCGGGACGATGTTTATTTACACGCGTTATGCTTTGCTACAATGAAAACTGGTATTTAGTGTTTTAGAAATAGAGATAATTAAATTAAACCAGCAGTTGCAGAAATACTATATACTATATTAAATATTAGTTATGAATGCTATGCATTTTTTAAATCACCAATTATTCTCTCGCATAATTTTGTTTGCCTGTATCGGCTTACTTGTTGTACTCGCGTATATTTCTTTTTTTGGAGAATTGGGCGCTTACACGCTAAAGACTGGAAGCGCGGAGATTCAGGGTGATGTTGTAGATTTTCCGATAACTAAATCGGGAAGCACGCGCGTTACTTTGAATCTTTCGAGCGGTGATAAGGTATTGATATTTTTACCGCTGGCCACAATGGTGCATTTCGGCGACCGCATTGTCGTTAAGGGGAAGATTCAGAATGCTGACAGCGTGCAGCCGTCTGATTATGCAAGTTATTTGCGCGGGAAAAACATTAACGCGGTGATGTATGGCGCGTCGCTTGTAAACATAACAAAAGGGAGTTCGCAAAATCTTTTTATTATTCTCGCGCAACTGCGCGAGTACGCGCAAAACACTATAATGTATTTTCTTCACGGGTCTGTGGGCGAAGTTGTTTCTGCGATGGCAATAGGAACAAATATGTCGTCTGCAATCAACCAATTATTCGCGCGCGCTGGCATTCTTCATATAGTCGCCATTTCTGGAATGAATATTGTTATGATAATGGAAGCGTTGCTTGTATTCTTTTTGCTTTGCGGCATGCGCAGGCAAACCGGGATCATTGCTTCCCTCGCAGTTATTTTTGCCTTTATATTTTTAGCAGGTTTTAGTTCTTCCGTAGTGCGCGCGGGAGTAATGGGAAGTATGCTGTACGTCGCTCAGCTTTTTGGCAGGCCCGTTTCATCTTTGCGTTTGTTGCTTTACGCGGCAGTTACAATGCTGGTATGGAATCCGTTTTTACTTGCGGGGGACGTCGGTTTCCAGCTTTCGTTTGCCGCAATGGCAGGAATCATTATTCTGGCGCCTTTTGTTAACGATGAACTGCGGCGGCTCTTTGAGAGGAGGGTGAGAGACATTGATTCGTATACCAAAAAACCAAATTGGCTTGCATATCTATGGCAGGGCGCGCGAGGCATTATTGCGATGTCGCTTGCCGCAACACTTTTTACAATGCCTATTAGTATTTATCATTTCGGTCTTTTTTCTGTGATAGGCCTCGCGCTTAACATTATCGCCGTTCCTTTATTGCCGATAATTTTAATTCTCGTATTTTTTATGATTATTCTAGGTTCAGTTCACGCGTTTTTGGGGATGATTGTTTCGTGGCCGGTTTGGCTCATAGTATCTTTATTGTACGGCGTTGCATCGTTTGCAGGATCGTTGCCGCTTGCGACCATCTCACTGCCAGCAAAATCTTTATTCTTTTTTGTTGTAGGATACTTTTTTGTAGGTTTTGTAATTTTTGTCGCATCGCGCAAAGGATATCATCCACTGCGCGCGTCATCAACATATTTTTATTTTGATTAACAAGTTACTAGGGAGTCCCGGCTTCCCTAGTTAATATCACATGTATGCTTAATGCGATTTTTAATTATCGGTCAGCAATGGGGGTCTGCGTTGGGGTGGCGGCGTTATTTACTATCCTGCTATACCAAGAAGCACAGTCGCGTTCGCTATCTATATCTTTTTTGGACATTGGGCAGGGCGATTCGGCGCTGATTGTTACTCCCTCGGGCCGTACTATGCTTGTTGACACTGGACCAGACGGAGCATCGGTCAGTGAGGGCATCGCGCGGCATATGCCATTTTACGCGCGTACCATTGATCTCATTGTCCTTACGCACCCGGATAAAGATCATATCGGTGGAACACTAGCGGTGTTGAAAGAATATGATGTGCGCGGAATAATCATGCCGTACGCGGGAAAAGACATACCTGTTTTTCAAGAGATACTTAATACTGCTAAAGCGCGCAATATTCCAATTCTTTTTGCGCGTTGGCACGAGCGTATAAATCTTGATAGTGAAGTTTCGTTGCGCGTGTTGTGGCCGCCGGAGGGAGCGGAAAATATTTTTAGCGCATCCAACGATATGTCGCTCGTGATGAAACTGACTTATAAAGACGATTCATTTATGTTAACTGGGGATATGGAAGCTCGTGGTGAGCACGTTCTCTCTGTATTTGGAGTAGATCTTGCAAGTGATGTGTTGAAAGTTGGGCATCACGGCAGTAGCGGTTCGACAAGCGAGGACTTTTTGCAAAAAGTTTCACCTAAAATTGCGGTAATTTCAGCGGGAGTTAATAACAGATATGGACATCCGACCGCCGAGGTGCTTCGGCGGTTATCCAGCATAAAGACTTTACGAACTGACAAAAATGGTGATATAACACTTGTAAGTCAAGGTAATAGCTTTTAAAATTTAAGGACTTTCGCGTTCGGCGCATTTCGTTGTTGCGGCCTCCGTTCCTCGACAACGTATTTCTATATACGTTTTACTCCGGTACTCGTCCGCGCCTAGAAATGCACTCAAACGCAAAAATCCTTTACTTCTAAATATGGAACAAAAACATCCAGCCGAAGAAACAACAGTATTATTGGTTAAGCCAGATGGAGTAAAGCGTGGCTTGGTCGGTGAGGTTGTAAAGCGTATTGAAATGCGAGGGTTAAAAATTATTGCGCTTAAAATGATTGCCGTGTCTCGTGAGCACGCGCGGAATCATTATCCTAACACTGACGAATGGATGCGTGGAATGGGAGAAAAAACTCTTTCCAATTACAATCAATATGGGAAGGATTCAATTCAAGAAATAGGCACAGCAGATCCATTGGAAATAGGCAAAATGGTGGCAGAATGGAATGTGGATTTTCTCACGTCAGGCCCTGTTGTCGCAATGTTAATAAAAGGAATACATGCTGTTGATATGGTGCGTAAAATTGTAGGCAAAACTATTCCATCGCAAGCGGAAATGGGAACGATTCGCGGCGATTATTCCGTGGATTCGCCAACCATGGCAAACTTTGCAAAACGCGCAATTCATAACGTGGTGCACGCGTCAGGCGACCCATCTGAAGCGGCGCACGAACTTGAGCATTGGTTTACCGCAGAAGAAATTCACGACTATAAGAGAGCAGAGGAAGATATTATGTTTTAAGGCTTGTGAGTTTTGCAAAACAAAACTGTCTTTGTAACCGCAAGGGCAGTTTCGTTGTAACTGCTCACCGAACCTAAAAAAACCTAGTCATTGCGGATAAACTACTCGTAATTACGTGCATTATATGTGGGTTAGTGAGCAGATATGTTTTGTTGACAAAAAATATCATGGATTGTACTATGCGCACAGTTATTTTAGAAGGAGGCGTATTGTGGTTGTGGTACACGATATCAAGACGGTGAAGGTACATCTTCCCGTCGGTGGTCTTACGTTTTCGGTTTCTGGCATGAGGGATTCAGGCGAACTACAGGGTCCCCCTCACTTGTTATTTGCATTTGCTGTTCAAATGATTCGACAGCTTCTGCTGACTTTGTCAGAACAGGAGCTTGAAGGATTGCGATATCCTATAACAGATCTTGCAGTTCAACTGGTGCCTCATATTATGTCAAAAGATTCAGCTAACCAGGAGAGTCTAGGCAATAGAGGAGTAGAATTGGGGAAATTTGTTAGTGCGACAGAGCCGGTGATTGAAATTATTAAATTGTTGTTGCGGATCCAAAAAGAACATGATGCTGACCACAGGGCGGTCTGGGAAAAGGAACAGCGTCGTTCGATTATAGATTCTCTTCAAAATAGGCTTCCTGAAGCAAGGGCAAGGTTGCATAATAGCGTCTCATAGCAACAGGCGCCCCGTACTAGTCTGTAGAAGACTGTAGCGGGGCGCTTTTCTTTTTTCTGCGCCATGCTATACTCGTTCCAGAGGCACTGTTCTTAATTTGAATTCGGCTCAAACTGTTTTTTAAAGAGGGAGCTTTATATTTTCCGGCGCTGTGGCGTCGGATTGCGAGCGCCAAACTTAGAATCAACCGAATTCTGATATAGAACATCCTCTGACAAGGCTTCGTCTTCATGGCGTAGCCTTGTTTATAGGAAAATAATCTCTTTATAATCAGAATGCCAAGACAAACAAAAAAAGAAACAATCGTCATAGCCCTCGGAGGGTCTATTATCGTTTCGCAAAAAATACAGTCACAATTTCTTAAACGTTTCCGAGACATGATACTCCCATTATTTGGGGAGTATCGTTTTATAATTGTCGCGGGCGGAGGGACAACAGCGCGCAACTATCAGCAGGCGGCTTCGCAGGTTGTGGCAGTCAGCGACGAAGACAAAGATTGGATTGGCATTCACTCTACTCGTTTGAATGGACATTTGCTGCGCACCATATTTGTCGGCGAAGCGTATCCCGCGGTAATCGATAACCCACTGAAGCCAATTACAAAAAGTGATTTGGACAAATACGCGCTTTTCATTGCGGCTGGTTGGAGACCGGGATGGTCGACCGACTATGTCGCCGCGCGCCTTGCTGACCGTTTTCGCGCATCCAAAATGATTATCGCGACTAAGATTCCTTACGTGTATGACGCCGATATTACAATCCATAAAGATGCCAAACCATTCCCAGATATTACATGGGCTCATTACCGTACTTTAGTTGGTGATAAATGGATGCCAGGCATGAAAGCGCCCGTGGACCCAGTCGCCAGCCGCTACGCGCAAGAAAAAAATATGGATATGGTTGTGGCGCGAGGAACGGATTTAGCGAATTTGAGAAATATTATTCTGGGGAAGAAATTTAAAGGGACGATAGTGCACTCGTAGGATATATACGGCGGTCGTGAAATCAAATATGTAGAGAATAGAAGAGGCCCCATCATTATGATGGGGCCTTTGAAATTAGGTTAACCGTTCCAGGCATGGCCGAGATAAGCGAGAACCATGCCCAGGCCGACGAGACCAGGAGTCATGACGTAGAAGTTGCCGAACCAGGCAACTACAGGAGGATACTCGAAGTGTCCGCCGTCGTAGCCGAACACATCAAGCAGAGCGTTCATAACACGAGGCAGCATCGCTAGGCCGAAAGCCAGAGCAAGAGCTACCCCAACGAGAGCAAGAGGAGCAGAGAGAGCAGAGAACAGGAAATCCATTTCTTTTTCCTCCCTTTCGAGGCTACTAAAAAAAGAACAACGACATTGGTTATTATCTCCTCGTGCAGTCGTAGGGTCAACTGTGGATAACTTCGGGCGCTATTATGGCTTGTACAAGCCATAATAGCGCCCATCACGCCGAAGCTCCGCTTAGCGGAGCGAGGGATGATGTATTGATTAGTGTTGTGCATAACTATTAAACTGATATAATTATAAGCGATTTGACTTTTAATTTTTGATTTATATGGACTGGTACGCAATTCTTGTCGTGGGGCATATCATTGGCGTTGTGCTCGGCGTGGGCGGCGAAACATTTGCCGAGATTTTTCATTTGCGCGCAATGCGAGACGGTCAGATTGATGCGGTCGAGGGAGATTTTTTAAAAACGACCTATCGCATTCTGCGAGCAGGGCTTCTCCTGCTCGTCTTATCCGGTTTTGGATTCTTGTTGTATTATCGGCTTACCGGCCAATCTGAACTTATATACCAAGCGCATTTTTTGGCTAAATTGACTATTGTCGGCATACTCTTGGCTAACGCCGTGATGATGCAGGCAAGAAAAATGCCGCTTTGGCTTGGCAGCGCCATTTCACTCACATCGTGGTACGGAGCGCTTATTATTGGCGCGTGGGGAAGTGGCATTGGAACTTCGTATTTTACTATTATGGGGATGTATATTATTGCGATAGGCGCGGTGGCGGTGGCGATGAGCTTCGTAAGAGAATTTTTAGGCGTTAAGTTGCCATAATATGTCATTATTCTTTAAATTCGCGTTGATTGACCATGTGTTGTATGGATTGCTGGCAATAGCGTGTTTTTACGTTGCGTGGCTGTGGGTTTTAAAACAAAAACCGCCAGTGTCATCTCTGCGCAAAGTAACTTTCGCGGGGTTTATTCTTTTTGTTTTGTCGTGGCTGGCGGGGGGAGATTATTATCTTCATTACTACGGGCAGTTCGTTAAACCAGTTATTAAAGCCGGCCAGTATAGCTGGGCGCATACCGTGGGTATGGAAACTAAAGAACACATATTCCTTTTTTTGCCGTTTCTTGCGTTAAGCGTGTTTGCAACGATTTGGTTTGCGGGAGAAAGACTTGAAACCAACCCTGCGCTGAAACGCGCGCTAACTTATGTTACTGGTCTTGTGATGGTGCTAGGTACAGCCATTGCAGTTATCGGGATGATTATTTCCGGCGCAGTTAGGTAACGCAAATAGCAATGAACAGCGAACAATGAACAACACAAACTTAAATCCTAAATCAAACCAGCTTTACGCGGTGCTTGTTAGCGCGGTAGGCGCGGTCGTGTTTACGACTTTTGTTATAGTTGCCTCGTATTTATGGCCCTCAGTGCAATCATGGCTCGCTAAAATATTCTCGCATCACTGGATAGGAAAGAGCGTTCTTGCAACAGGATTTTTCTTTGTTAGTCTTGCTATAAACATGGTAGTTATGAAAATGCGCCCGCAGGCAGATTCGGCCCCCTCGACTACTTCGACTGGTTCGACCCCTTCGATAAACTCCCCGCAATTTTATTCGGGGCAGGCAGGGCAAGCAAGCTCACTGCAGGCAACCGACGAGAAAATTGTAAGAATGCTTTGGAAATTGTTTTGGTTTTCGCTTGTCGGCACAGCGCTTATTTTTGGACTAAACACGTACGAAACATTTTTGGCGGGGAAGTGATAAATAAAAACAGCAAAGTAAAAAGTCCGGTCGTGGCCGGACTTTTTACTTTGCTGTCGGGGTGCCGAGAATCGAACTCGGACTACAACCACCCCATGGTCGCGTACTACCACTATACTACACCCCGCATTCCGACATTAAAAAGAAATAACTCCAATGTACCGTCATGCCAGCAACAGTATATTTCTCGCTATAGCCAAGGTGCGCTGGGAATTTTTTAACGGAAAGCGCCTCGCCTTGCGAGAGGCTTTCCTAAAATTCCCGACTAAAGCAAAGCAGTTTGCTTTAGTCCTCAATCAAAAAATTGACGCTGTCATGACTACCCCGGGTTCTTTTGAACCCGTCACCAAGCTCCAAGTATTCGCTTGGTGACCCCCAGCCTCGCGTACTGCCACTATAAATGGCAACGAGGAAGAAATGAAAATGGCAGAGAGAAAATAATCATTTTATTTTCTTGAAGACAATTTCATTTCGACCGAGTGAACCATTTATATCCGCAGATATACTACGCCCCGCCTTCGCTCCGCCAAACGGAGCTACGGCGGGCACAGCCCGCTCTATACACGCTTTTCGTCTCGTACTAAATACTAGTTATTTCGCTACTAGCGCTGTTTTTTTCATGCACTGCGTGCATGCCTTAACACGCTTCCCTGTGGAAAGTTTTATCCATTGCAGATTGGGATACTTCCTTTTCTTGGCCGTAAAGTTATAATGACCACGCAGGAGTTTTCGTTTTCCTTCAAGGTGTGATCCTTTTCCGCACACCGTGCATGTTTTTGCCATAGTTCAAGATTTATCTATAATAGGGGTACTATATGTCAATTTTACGTTTTGTGCAAGACGGACTGAATTTTCAATGATCAATTTACAATTTTCAACGTATAGTTGCGTGGCAACCACGTTGCTTTACGCAATCAATGACCTAAGGCTCTAATTTTCTCCGCCTGAGACGCCTGCCCGCCTCTGGCGGGGATCAGCCTTAGCGTAAAATTACATTTTGTTGTAATTTTTGTTAAACGTAGAAATACATTTTTTTGTATTTCTTGCTCCGGCTGAAAACACACGATGAGTCATTGTAAAATTGAAAATTCATTGCGTAGAGCAACGTGGTTGCCACGCAACTCTACGTTGTAAATTAAAAATTGGTGCTTGAACATTTTAAATTATGGATGTAACTTTCTTTAATTCAAGCATAGAAGAATTTTTATCATCTATAAATACAGATTCTTCTGCTAAATCTTACAGGCAAATAAAGCTACTTAGAACATTCGGCGATAAGTTGCGGATGCCATACTCCAGACAAATCTCAACCAATCTATATGAGTTACGCGTACATGCTCGCCAAGAAGTTAGGTTGTTGTATTGCTTTTATAAGCAAAAGGCGGTTATATTACATGTTTTCATAAAAAAATCTCAGAAAACTCCTAAAAAAGAGATTAGTATTGCGCAGGGCAGAATTTCTGCGTTGACGACCTTATAACATATATGTTATACAAAACTATATGGAAAAATTTCAACCTGTATCATTTGATAAATCTTTAGCCAAAGCCCTTAAAGATCCTAAATTCAAAAAGGCATACGATGCCATGGATTTAGAGTTTAGTATTATTGAACAGGTTATTAGAAGGCGATTAGAGAAAGGAATGAGCCAGAAACAGTTGGCAAATAAAATTGGCACTAAGCAATCTGCAATTTCCAGGCTTGAGGGCGGTAGCGCTAATCCGTCTGTAGCTTTTTTAGAAAAAGTATCTAAAGCTCTGGGCGGAAAATTGCGTATTTCAATTTAATATGGAAATCATTCTCTTTCTCGTCATTCTCATTTTTTCTGTTGTTGTGCACGAAGTTTCGCACGGCCTCGCGGCTAACGCTCTTGGCGACCCTACGGCTCGCATGATGGGGCGGTTGACATTAAACCCTATCGTGCACATTGACCCAATAGGTTCTATAATAGTGCCTTTGATGTTGGTAATATCGGCACAACTTGGCGCGCCCTTGATGTTGTTTGGCTGGGCAAAGCCGGTGCCATATAATCCTTACAATCTTTCAAATCAGCAGTGGGGGCCTGCGATGGTGGGGCTAGCGGGCCCTGCGGCTAACTTTGCCATTGCAATAGTGTTTGGCATCGCGTTGCGTTTTCTACCATTATCATCCCTGGGGCAAGGAACTCCACTTGATGCTGTAAGTGTTGTATTTAGCGTTATTGTGTACCTCAATCTTGTTCTTGGGGTTTTTAACCTTATGCCAATTCCGCCGCTGGATGGCTCCAAGCTATTATTCGCAATTCCGGGATTGCCTTGGCAGGCAAAAATATTCATGGAGCGTTACGGGCTTATACTCGTTGTCATGTTTATCGTTCTAGGATTTTCAGCGGCAATTTTTCCGATTGTCTCGTTTCTTTTTCAGATAATCACAGGTCATCCAATAAATTTGTTTTTCTAACGGGGTTGACAATCAACGCTATTTCGCATAAATTGGCTCTATGCCCACAATACATCAGCTTGTAAAGCGATCTCGTAAAAATCCTAAGAAGAAAAATAAAACGCCGGCGCTCCGACGTAATTTTAATGTACTGAAAAATCGTCCATCATTAAGTTTTTCTCCATTTAAGAGGGGCGTATGCACGAGCGTAAGAACAGTCACTCCAAAGAAGCCGAACTCCGCTTTGCGTAAAGTGGCGCGCGTGCGCCTGACTAACGGCATGGAAGTTACAGCCTACATCCCGGGCGAAGGTCACAACCTACAAGAACACTCAATTGTTATGATTCGAGGCGGCCGCGTGAAGGACTTGCCGGGTGTGCGTTATCACATTGTCCGTGGAGTGCTGGACGCTTCAGGAGTTGAAGGCCGAAAGAACAGCCGATCTATGTATGGAACTAAGAAAAACGCAGCAGTTAAAGGTAAAAAATAAATTTAAAATGCAAATCTCAAACCTCAAAATGACAATTAAAAATGAAAAATTTACGTCGTTAGTTAGTTTTACATTTTACACTGTAATTTTGAGATTTGAATTTTAATTTTTGAGATTGAAATATGCGTAAGTCAAATATTGCAAAGCGCGTTGCTTCACCCGATCCAAAATTCAACAACCCCACCATTGGTAAGTTTATAAACTATATAATGGTGGAAGGCAAGAAGTCTGTTGCCCGACGCGTGGTGTACGGCGCGTTTGATATTATTGCGGAAAAAACAAAAAAAGATCCGATTGAGATTTTTGACGAAGCGTTGAAAAACGCAGCTCCTTTGATGGAGCTCAAGTCCCGCCGCGTTGGTGGCGCTAACTACCAAGTGCCTTTGCAGGTGCGCGGAGAACGCCGTTCTATTATCGCTATGAAGTGGATTATTAACGCCGCGCAGGCCAAGAAAGGCGCCCCGATGGCAAAGAAACTTTCTGATGAACTAATGGCTGCGGCGCGTAACGAAGGCGCCGCGATTAAGAAGAAAGAAGATACCCACCGCATGGCACAAGCTAATCGCGCATTTTCACATTTTGCTTAAGCGAAACCTGAGAAAGCAATGCCAAAGTCCAAATTATAAAGACCAAATCAATGTCAAAATCCAAAATCCAAAGTTTTGACATTAGGGCATTTGGACTTTATTTGTAATTTGACATTTGGACTTTGAATTATTTTTTTTATGCCTCGTCTCTATACTCTTGAAAAAACACGAAATATCGGCATTATCGCACACATTGACGCGGGTAAAACTACAGTTACCGAGCGTATTTTATTTTACACTGGTATTTCCCATAAAATAGGCGAGGTGCACGAGGGCGCCGCGATTATGGACTGGATGGAGCAGGAGCGAGAGCGCGGCATTACTATTACTTCCGCGGCCACGACTTGTTTTTGGATTCCGACAGAGTTTCCTCGCGACGATAAAAGCCATGAAAATCGTTTTAATATTATAGATACTCCAGGGCACGTGGATTTTACCGTAGAAGTAGAGCGCTCTATGCGCGTGCTGGACGGCGGCGTGGTGGTGTTTGACGGGGTTGCTGGCGTTGAGCCACAATCAGAAACAGTATGGCGACAGGCGGACAAATACCGCGTGCCACGCATTTGTTTTATAAATAAACTTGACCGCATGGGCGCTAGTTTTGATCGCAGCCTTCAGTCTATCAAAAATCGTCTCACCACAAACGCGGTGGCAATCCAAATTCCAGTAGGTGAAGAAAGCAATTTTAATGGCGTTATTGACTTACTGACGCAAAAACACGTCCGTTTTGAGGGCGAGCACGGCGAGCGCATAATTCATGAAGAAATCCCAGCGAACTTAAAAGAAAAAGCAGATGCGATGCGCGCCGTGATGATGGAAAGGATTGTAGAACAAGACGACAGTTTGATGGAGCGATATCTAAACGGAGGTGAAATCAGCGTGGACGAGCTTCGCGCGGTGTTGCGCAAAGCAACAATTGCAAATGATCTAGTGCCTGTTTTGTGCGGAAGCGCGCTGAAAAATCAGGGCGTACAGCTCATGCTCGATGGTGTAGTTTACTATTTACCAAATCCGACAGAAACCCACGAGATTAAAGGGGAAGACCCTAAGACTGGAGAAGAAGTTCGCCGGAATATAGCGGATACCGATCCGTTTACTTCTCTTGCTTTCAAAATCGCAAACGACCCCTTTGTGGGCCAGTTGGTGTACTTTCGTGTTTACGCCGGAGTGCTTATGAAGGGTTCGTATGTGTTGAACGCCAGCACCGGCAATAAGGAGCGCATTGGTCGCATCGTGCGTATGCATGCAAATCAGCGAGAAGAGGTGGACGAGGTATATGCGGGGGATATCGCGGCGGCAGTTGGACTGAAGGGTACAACTACCGGTAACACGCTTTGTGATCCCGACCATCCGATTCTTCTTGAAAATATTGTATTCCCAGAGCCAGTTATTTCCGTGCGCATTGAACCGAAGACTCGCGCCGACCAAGAGAAGATGGGTATCGCGCTTCATCGCCTCACGGAGGAAGACCCGACCTTCCGAGTCAGAACCGACGAAGAAACTGCCGAGGTTATTATCTCCGGCATGGGCGAGCTTCACCTTGAGATTATCGTTGATCGCATGATGCGCGAGTTTGGCGTGCAGGCAAATATCGGCAGGCCGCAAGTTGCGTATCGCGAAACTATTAAAAATACAGCAGAGGCAGAAGGAAAATATATTCGCCAAACCGGCGGTCGCGGACAATACGGCCATGTGTGGCTTCGCGTGGAGCCGATGGAGCAGGGAGCAGGCTACGAATTTATTAATGCTATTAAGGGAGGTATTATTCCCCAAGAATATATTCCTGCGGTTGGAAAGGGCGTGAAGGAAGCGATGGATCGCGGCGTGCTGGCAGGGTTTCCCATGGTTGACGTTAAGGTTACGCTTTATGACGGATCTTACCATGACGTTGACTCTTCTGAAGCGGCCTTTAAGATTGCGGGTTCTATCGCATTTCAAGAGGCAACGCGCAGCGCAAAGATTGTTCTCCTTGAGCCGATTATGAAAGTTGAAACTATTACGCCGGACGATCACCTCGGGGATGTTACGGGCGATTTGAGTTCTAAGCGCGCGCAAATTGAAGAAATGGGCGAGCGAGGAATCTTGAAGACCGTACACGCTCTCGTGCCACTTGCGGAAATGTTTGGCTACGCAACACAATTGAGGTCAATGACACAAGGTCGAGGAAGCTACAGCATGGAGTTTAGCCACTACGCGGAGGTGCCGAATAATATCGCGATGGGGATTGTGGAAGGGAGGAAGAAGTAAATTCTGTCTACCGACAACAGCTTACCGACGACCGTCTCGTGACGGTTAGCGGTCAGCGGTTGACGGTAGTCAACTTTATTAAATATGTGGGAATCACTCAAAAAGTTTATACATAGCAATCATGATCGTATAGTCGTTGTTGAGGATAACGAGCCGCGGTACGTGATAATGCCAATTGCAGAATACACGGCTTTGATAGAGAGGGGGCGGCAGGCGGATTCGACCCCTTCAATAAACTCCCCTCAATCTAATTCGGGGCAGGCACCGCAGGCAGACTCAACCGAGGCGCTGCAAAAGGTGAACAATGCGCTTCAAGAGGCACACGAGTCGGAGTCACTGATATCTCCTCCGATTGTGCCTCAAAAAGAGCCAGAGGACAGGCGTAGATCGGGGATTAGTATAGAAGACCTGCCTATTTAATGTCAAAGTCCAAATTACAAATGACAAAAGAATGTCAAAATCTAAAAATTCAAAATTGTTAACTTTGACTAAATGCCCTAATTTTCTCCGCCTGAGACGCCTGCCCGCCTCTGGCGGGGATCAGCCTTTGGCTGAGACATTTGGACTTTGAAATTTGAGCTTTAAATTGCATCTATTGACGTAATCATAAATATAAGTAAAATACATCTTGTGTCCTTAACTTACCTTTTTGCTCAGTAGACACTGACGCGAAAAGCTAGGGCTTACGCGTTTGGATGAGATGCTAGGCGCGGACGAGCAGCCGACCGAGACGTACTAAAGTACGTTGAGGAAGGAAGCGCAGTCCGCAACAACGCAGATCGCCAAACGCGTAAGCCCTATAAGCAATAAACTAACTAATAAATAAAATATATGGCAGAAAAATATCAGCGCACAAAACCTCATATAAACGTAGGCACAATCGGTCACGTTGACCACGGCAAGACTACACTAACAGCCGCGATTTTGAAGTACGCGCAGCTTAAAGGATGGACAGCATCCAAGAAAGGAATTAATGAAATTGACTCCGCGCCGGAGGAGCGCGCTCGTGGGATTACGATTGCATTGGCTCACGTTGAGTACGAGACATCTAATCGTCATTACGCGCACATTGACGCTCCAGGACACGCGGATTACATTAAGAATATGATTACCGGCGCCGCGCAGATGGACGGCGCAATTTTGGTGGTATCAGCAGCAGACGGTCCAATGCCCCAGACTCGTGAGCACATACTTTTAGCTCGACAGGTAGGCGTGCCAAATATCATCGTATTCTTAAACAAAGTAGACCAGGTAGATGATCCAGAGCTTATAGAGCTTGTAGAAACAGAAATTCGTGAGCTTTTGAATAAATACGAATATGATGGCGAAAAAACTCCTATCATCAAGGGTTCAGCGCTCAATGCTTTGAGCGCGGCATCCGCAGATGACGCGGCGGCGTTGCCAATCGGCGAATTGCTCACTACAATGGACGAATACTTCCCACTGCCTGTACGCGAAACGGAAAAGCCGTTTCTAATGCCAGTTGAAGACATTTTTTCCATTGAAGGCCGCGGTACTGTTGTTACTGGTAAAATTGAGCGCGGTAAAATCAACATCAATCAGGAAGTTGAAATCGTCGGCATTCGCCCAACGTCAAAGACAGTTGTCACTGGTATTGAAATGTTCAACAAACAACTCGATGAGGGTCTAGCTGGCGATAATGTTGGTTTGCTTTTGCGCGGTTTGAAGAAAGAAGACGTAGAACGCGGGCAGGTTATTGCCGCAACCGGCACAATCACACCGCATACGGAATTCACAGCACAAGTATATATTCTCTCAAAAGAAGAAGGTGGCCGCCACACTCCGTTTTTCACTGGATACAAGCCGCAATTTTATTTCCGCACAACTGATGTTACCGGCGATGTAACCTTACCTGAAGGCACCGAAATGGTTATGCCTGGCGATACCGTGTCGTTGAATGTTAAATTGGTTTCTCCTATAGGCATGGAGGAACAACAGCGATTTGCTATTCGTGAGGGAGGCCGCACAGTCGGCGCGGGTGCCGTAACAAAGATTTCCGCCTAAGTGTTAAATTACATTTTTTTGTAATTATATTAATTTTTCTGCAATGAGCGCACAAACAACAAAAGGACAAAAAAAAACGCAAACTGTGGTACGAGCGGTCCACGAAGGCGGACGCGAAAGCGTGAAAACAGAAGAGGCTCACCAGCGATTGCGCATCAAAATAAAAGCGTATGATCATAAAGTCATTGACTCAAGCGTGCGCCAGATTGTTGATACCGCAATGCGCTATGGCGCAGAGATGCGGGGTCCTATACCTCTTCCTACGGAATTCCACAAGTACACGGTTAATCGTTCCACTTTTATCCATAAGGACGCCAGAGAGCAGTTTGAAATGAGGATTCATAAACGATTGCTTGACATTATCAACCCTTCTCCGCAAGTTATTGATTCTTTGATGGATCTGAACTTGCCGGCGGGTGTGGATATTGAGATAAAGATGTAAAAAAGTTAGGTTGAATTTATTAGTATTTAAACAAACTAAATGGTACACAATCGTTTAGTGCGATTATTTTCATTGTGATAAGCGCGATAAGATTTGCGTTAGCCGTTTTATAAAAAATCGGGGCTAGCCCCGATTTTTTATAAAAATAAATTCTAGCCATGAGTAAAATAATTTTGGGTACAAAACTCGGCATGAGCCAGATATTCACAGAGCAAGGACGTGTCATTCCCGTGACGCTTATTTCTTGTGGTCCATGCAAAGTTACCCAAACAAAGACCAAGGATAAGGATGGCTACAATGCAATGCAAGTTGGATTCGGCACCAAGAAAAAACTCTCACCGGCGATGAAGGGCCACTTGAAAGGATTGGAATTTTTCCGCTGGCTCCGCGAGCTTCGCTTGTCGGAAAACCAAGAGCCGACTGTCAAGCGTGGTGACGTGATAGATGTTTCTTCATTTGCAGAAAAAGAAGAGGTGAGTGTTACGGGAGTTTCTAAAGGAAAAGGTTTCCAGGGCGTAGTGAAGCGTTGGGGATTTGCGGGGCATTTTCACACACATGGAACTAAGAATACAGAACGCGCTCCAGGCGCAATAGGATCGGGATTTCCTCAGCACGTGCTAAAAGGCAGAAAAATGGCCGGTCGCATGGGCGGAGATCAGATGACGCGTCGCATGAAGATTGTAAAAGTTGACGCTAAAAACAATATCCTTATGCTGGATGGGCCAGTGGCTGGTGTGGCAGGATCGTTAGTTGAGATTCGATCTAACTAAAATATAAATATTGTCAACCGACAACCGCTTACCGACAACCGTTTCGTTATTCGTTTGACAGTTAGCGGTCAGCGGTTGACGGTAGTCAAATTGATTAACTTATGAAACTTCCCTTATACACAATTGAAGGAAAAGAAAAAGGGACGGTAGAAGTACCAGATGCGATTTTTGGTGTGAGCGCAAGCTCTGATTTGCTTCACCAAGCAGTAAACGCGGCGCTAGCAAATTTGCGCAAGCCTTATGCTCATACGAAAGATCGTAGCGAAGTACGTGGCGGCGGTCGCAAGCCATGGAAGCAAAAAGGCACAGGCCGCGCTCGTCATGGATCAAGACGATCTCCATTATGGGTTGGTGGAGGTGTTACGTTCGGCCCAAGCAAGGAAAAAGTTTTTGCGCAGAAGATTAATACCAAGATGAAGCAAAAGGCTTTATTCGGCGCATTATCATCAAAGATGATGGAAAACAACATTTTTATTGTAGAAAGTTTTACAACTCCGGAGGTAAAAACAAAGAAAGGGGTAGCTTTTTTGCAAGCGATTAAGTCTGTACGAGGCGCGGATAAGAAATTAGGAAAGGTGTTAATTTGGGGATCGATGGACGACAAAGAATTTCGCCGAATGTTTCGAAACATTGCAGGGGTTACCCCGCTCCGCATTGAGAATATAAATATTATTGATGTATTTAATCACGCGCATGTGATATTTTCAAAGTCGGCGCTTGATTTATTCATTACGCGATATGGCAATACTAGATTGGTTCAACCAAAAGCAGGAGCAGCAAAGGAAGCAGTCTAAGGGGGTACAATCCGAAAGGACAAAATCCTCAAAGGCAAGGCAGCCCAAGAAGCAAACTGCGCAGCAGACGGAAGTCGCTGAAAATAAAGAAGAGATAAAAAAGCCCCTAAAATTGGGGGAAGAAGTTGTTGGCGTAAAGAACACGTTAACCGCAGGGTTCCAACATATTATTCATTCCGCATACATTACTGAAAAGACTACGAATATGCAGCCGATGGGTAAGTATGTATTTCGTATTTTCCCCACAGCAAATTCCACGCAAGTTGCAAATGCTATCAAGGCGATTTATAAAGTCCATGTGCGTAACGTGCATATTATAACTCTTCCCGAAAAGAGGGTGAGAAGAGGACGATACACTGCGACGCGCACGCGCTATCCGAAGGCAATCGTGACATTGAAGCAGGGCGAAACGATTGAAGTAGTACCAAATTAAAAAACTAAAATCTTAAATCTCAAACCTCAAATCTACAACTCAAATCTTAAATCTACGTAAGAAGTTTTGAGATTTTAGATTCAGTTTTGAGATTTGCCATTTGAGATTTGAGATAAAAAGTTAAATTTATGATTCAGGCAGAAACAAAACTTAATGTAGCAGATAATACCGGAGCTAAAGAAATCCAGTGTTTTAAGGTACTGGGAGGTACTCGACGCCGCTACGCGCAGATAGGCGATATTATCGTTGCCGCAGTAAAAGTCGCGGAGCCGCGCCGAATCGTGAAGTTGCACGAAGTGGTAAAGGCTGTTATTGTGCGTCAGCGCACCCCATTCCGCCGCAAGGATGGTTCGTATATTCGTTTTGACGAGAATGCGGCAGTTATCCTAGACGGAAAAGAGCCTAAGGGAGGCCGTATATTCGGTCCTATTCCAAGGGAATTAAAGGAGCGTGGTTTTGATAAGATAGCATCGCTGGCGCCGGAATTGATATAACAACTATGAATAGTGAATCATGAATAGTGAATCATGCAGGTGTAGGTATTCATGATTCGTGATTCACTATTCAGTATTCATTTAACCTATGAAACTAAAAAAGGGAGACATAGTCGTAATCACGAAAGGAAAGGATCGTGGCAAAAAAGCGAAGATACTTCGCGCTTTTCCTTCTGTTGAAAAGATTATGGTTGAGGGCGTTAATATCCACAAGCGACATCGCCGCCGACGTTCACAGAGAGAAAAAGGGCAAATTATTTCTATGCCCGTGCCATTTTCTGTATCCAATGTAAAAATTGTATGCGGCAAGTGTAATCGGGCGGCGCGCGTACAGTACCAAGGACACGGGAAAGAAAAAGTCCGGATATGCTCATCTTGCAGTGAAAAACTATGATAAATTATTCATTCCAAAAACAGTATAAAGATGTCGTTATTCCTGTATTAAAGGAAGCTTTCGGATACAAAAATATTCAGAGCATTCCTCGTCTGGATCGCGCGGTGATTAATGTCGGCGTCGGAAGAATGCTTAATCAACGCAGCCAAGCCGGAGTTAAAAACGAGGATGCGATAAAAGATATTGTTAAAGCGCTTGCGTTAATTAGCGGGCAGAAGCCGATTATAGTGCGCTCAAAAAAATCAATTGCAGGATTTAAACTTCGCGCGGGAATGATTAGCGGTGTCAAGGTAACACTACGCAGATCTCGCGCCGAGGAGTTCTTGGGGAGATTGGCGCACGTCGCTTTGCCCAGAACGCGCGATTTCCGCGGCATTCGTCGATCGACCGTTGATCCATACGGCAACCTTACAATCGGCATCAAAGAAAGTATTATTTTTCCAGAACTCGCAGAACTTACTAGCCATTTTGGTCTTGAGGTAACATTTGTTTCTACGGCAAAGACACGCGATGAAGCCTTCCTTTTATTTGAAAAGTTAGGCATTCCATTCCAAAAAGAAAAAGATAATTAATCTTTATTAGGGTGGGGTTGACCCCGTTAGAGATGCAGGCATAAAACAAAATAAAGTACTTTATAGAATCCATTTAAATTTTTATCCTAAACCTATTTTCCACATTTATCTCTAACGGGGTTGACTTAAATGTAATTTTCTGTAAAACTTTTTCTATGGCTAGAAAAGCCCTCATCAACAAAGCGCAAAGGACGCCAAAATTTTCAACTCGGCTTGTTCGACGATGTTTCCGTTGCGGAAGAAAAAATTCATATATGAGAGATTTTAGATTGTGCAGAATTTGTTTCAGAGAGCTTGCAAATAGAGGAGAGCTCCCGGGTGTTAAAAAAGCTTCTTGGTAGTGCCACAAAACGGCACTCGCGGACAACGCGGACTTAACGCAGAAATACGCAGAAAAATTAAATTTATGGATATTCGTGAAACGAGACAAAAATCAATACCCGAACTAGAATCGCTTTTGAGAGAAAATCAGGCGCATTATCTTGATTTGCGATTTCGCGTGCAAGGAGGACGAGTGAAGAACGTTAACGAGATGCAGCGCGCGCGCAAGGATATCGCGCGATTATTTACTCTTCTGCGCCAAGCTACTCTAAAGAAATAATTTAGATTGTAAAATGTATATTCTAATACTTAAAAAGTAAAATAATTTGAAGCTCAGTATACAGTTGTAACTGTATACTGAGTGATGAATTTGCAACATCGCTTCGCTCTGGCAAATTCTATCATATGACAGCAACATTCCCCAAAAAATTTGAAGGAACCGTGGTGTCCAACTCAATGGATAAGACTGTTGTCGTGGAAGTGCGAATGTTGAAGCAGCATCCTAAATACAAAAAGTTCATGAAGCTGAGCAAACGCTATAAGGCGCACGATGATGGGAATATATATAAAGTAGGCCAGCGTGTTTCTATTGTTGAGGTGCGGCCAATATCTAAAGATAAGAAATGGAAAGTCCAAGAGCTTCTGTCAGATGTTAAAGAAATAGCAGAGGAGATCGGAGAAGTTAATGAAGAGATTGCATCATTATGAAATACCGCAAACCAACGTCACCAGGACAACGCGGGATGGTCGTTTCAGACTTTTCCGACCTAATCAAGCCGAAAAGAAAAAAACGGCTTGTTGTTGCGCATCATCGTTTTGTTGGTCGCAGCAGAGGAAAGATAACAGTGCGCCATAAAGGTAGTGGCGCAAAGCGTTTATATCGTCTCGTTGATTTCAAGCAAGATAAATTTGATATTTCCGCGACAGTTTTGCATTTGGAATATGACCCCAATAGAAGCGCGCGCATCGCATTTGTTCAATACAAAGACGGCGAAAAAAGATATGTGCTTGCCACGCAAGACACAAAGCCGGGTGATGAAATAATGTCATCAGAAAAGAAGATCGCGCTTATAAACGGCAATCGTATGCCACTTAAACATATCACCATTGGAACGTTTGTGCACAACATTGAGTTGGGACATAATCGTGGAGGTATGCTTGCGCGTTCTGCGGGAGCGTATGGCAAAGTTGCGGCACAGGAAGGGGCATCAACGCATATTATAATGCCTTCATCTGAAGTGCGTATAATTCAAAATGACTGTTTGGCAACAGTTGGCGTGGCGTCCAACGCTTCGCATAGCGAAGAAGTAATAGGAAAAGCAGGTCGTAATCGCCACAAGGGAATTCGTCCGACTGTTCGTGGTACAGCAATGAACCCGGTTGATCATCCGCACGGAGGAGGTGAGGGCAGAGCGCCGATTGGCATGCCTCATCCAAAGACACCGTGGGGCAAGCCCGCGCTTGGCGTGAAGACGCGAGACAGACGGCGATATTCTAACAGGCTTATTGTTCAACGAAGAAGGAAGAAATAGAACTAAAGTTAAAAGTTAAAAGTCACAAGTTAAAAATTATAGTATGCCGCTTCGCGGCAATATATACATCCCCAAAGGGGATACCGACACTTTTAACTTTTGACTTTACACTTTGTATTTTTTTAATTATGTCACGATCACTGAAAAAAGGAGCATACGTAAATGAGAAGCTGATGAAAAAAATCGGCAAGCTTAGAGTTGGCGATAAAACCGTAATCAAGACGTGGTCGCGCTCCTCAACTATTACTCCTGAGATGATTGGATTGACTTTTGGAGTGCATAATGGCAAAGATCATATTCCAGTGTATGTTACAGAAGACATGGTCGGACATAAGTTAGGTGAATTTTCCCCAACACGAAAGTTTGCGCGTCACGGAGGAAAAATGCAGAAAGAGATTGAGGGTAAAGGAGTGGCACAGCCAGTAGCCAAAAAATAATATTAAAAATGTCTACCGACGACCGCTTACCGACTACAGCTCACAGCCATCAGACGAGTAATGGGCAGTTAGCGGTCAGCGGTTGACGGTAGTCAATTAATTGGATTTATGCCAACAGCAACAGCAAAACTTTCTTATATGCACATCGCGCCTCGCAAGGTGCGGCTTGTTGCTGATGTTATTCGTGGCATGCGTGTTGATCGAGCGGAAGAGCAGTTACGTTTTTCACGTAAACGCGCGGCCCACGATATTTTGAAGCTTTTGAAGTCTGCCCAGGCAAACGCAAGGGGATCGGAAAAAGATGTAAAAAATCCCGCACCCCTGTATGTGCGAAGTATTGTTGTTGAACAGGGTCCGGCATACAAGCGTTATCATCCGCAATCGCGAGGCCGCGCGGCATTGATTAAAAAGATAACCAGCCATGTGAAAATTGAATTGGCTGAAAAGGAAACTAAATAAAGTTAAAAGTCACAAGTTAAAAATTATAGTATGCCTCTTCGCGGCAATATATACATCCCCAAAGGGGATACCGACACTTTTAACTTTTGACTTTAAATTTTACACTCGCAGTAAACTTATGGCACACAAAGTTCACCCCACATCATTTAGACTCGGTATTTTAACGGAATGGAAGTCACGTTGGTTTAGCGCGCGCGGATATCAAGATAATTTGCAAGAAGAAATATACATTCGTGAGAAATTAGTGAAACAATTGCGCAGTGCCAGCATAGATAAGATTGAATTTGAACGGTCTGGAAACAAACTTTCTGTTATTATACATACGGCTCGCCCAGGGCTTATTATTGGTCGCGGGGGCGCTGGCGCGGATGATTTACGCGCATCAATAGTGAAGATGATACGCGCCACTCGCTTGGTTAATAAGCCGGAAAAAGGTATAAATAAATCTACACATCATCGCGAAGACAAAAAAGAAGTAGAGCAGCCGAAGCGTCTACCCGAAGTTCGCGTTGAGATTCGCGAAGTACGACAACCCGAACTTTACGCGGCCCTTGTTGGTCAAGGTATCGCAGAGCAGCTAGAAAAACGCATGCCTTTCCGACGTGTAATTAAGCGAACATTGGATCGCGTGATGATGAATAAAGCCGTACAAGGCGCGAAGATTATGGTTAAGGGTCGTCTTGATGGTTCTGAAATGGCGCGCAGAGAGTTGGTTAGAGCTGGCCGTCTCCCTTTACAAAAGCTCCGCGCTGATATAGATTATGCTCACACCATTGCGTATACTACGTACGGTGTTATTGGCGTGACAGTGTGGATTTATCGAGGAGATAAGCTGGAGAAATAATAAATTCAAAATGCAAATCTTAAATCTCAAAATTATGGTGTGCCGCGGAGCGGCACTATATACATTCCCCAAAGGGGATACCAAAGTTTTGCATTTTGAGATTTAAGTTTTGAGATTGAAATATGTTAGTCCCAAAGAAGGTAAAACATCGTAAATGGACAAAGGGCCATCATCGTACGGCGATAGATTCGCGTGGCACGACGCTTAGTTTTGGTTCTTACGGTCTGCAAGTCAAGGAAGGCCATGGGCGTGTTACGAGCCGTCAGATTGAAGCTGTGCGCCGCGTGTTTACACGCGCGATGAAAAAAGGAGGAAAAGTGTGGATCCGTATTTTCCCAGATCGGCCAATAACTAAGAAAGGAGTGGAGGTTCCGATGGGCGGAGGAAAGGGTTCGGTAGAGCATTATGTGGCGGACGTTGGTCCGGGACGCATTTTGTTTGAGATTGATGGAATAACTCCCGATGTCGCAAAAGAAACAATGCGGCTTGCAGGATTCAAGCTGTCGGTGCGGACACGGATGATTACTAGAGAGTAAAAGTTAGTTAAAAGTTAAAAGTCACAAGTTAAAAATTATAGTATGTCGCTTCGCGGCAATATATACATCCCCAAAGGGGATACCGACACTTTTAACTTTTGACTTTAAATTTTACACTTATTTAATTATGTCACGAATTGGCAAACAACATATTACGTTACCAAAAAATGTCACGATCGAACAAAACGACCGTGTTTTGAATATAAGCGGGCCGCGGGGCGCGCTTTCCATAATACTAACCAATGAGGTTGAAGTAAGAAATGAGAATGGCGTATATATTGTTGGGCTTTCTAGCAATGAACTAAATAAAAAAAGCGTATCTTTATGGGGGCTTACAAAACGCTTAATTGAAAATGCCGCGAAAGGAGTAAGTGAAGGGTTTAGTAAGAAAATGTTTATTGAAGGTGTTGGCTACCGGGCAGAAATACAGGGGAAAGATTTAGTGTTGAGTTTGGGATTCTCTCATCCGGTTCGCATTTCTGCTCCAGAAGGAATACAATTCAATGTTGATAAAAACACACTTACTGTTTCGGGGAACGATAAATATCTAGTTGGGCAGGTTGCGGCAAATATCCGCGTGTATCGAAAGCCAGAACCATATAAAGGAAAGGGTATTCGTTATGAGGGCGAACGCGTTCGTCGCAAGGCTGGTAAGAAAGCGGCTGCGTAATTGATTTTAATTATTTGAACAAAGATTTATGGAAAGTCGCGTCTCTACAAAAAAAAGAATATTAAGAAATCGTCGTCACAAGCGAATTCGCAGTACGATGCAGGGGACCAAACAGCACCCGCGGCTTTGCGTATTTCGTTCAAATACATCAATATACGCGCAAATTATTGATGATGAGAAGGGTATGGTATTGGCTTTTGCAACAGATCGTAAGTTGAATGATAAAAAGAAAGAAGGTAAGGTTGGCCGCGCGGAGCGAGTAGGAGAGCAAATCGCTGAACTTGCCAAGAATGCGGGTATTAAAAAAGTGAAATTTGATCGCGGAGGATATAGATATCACGGTCGTATAAAAGCGCTTGCCGATGGCGCAAGGAAAGGAGGGTTGATATTCTAACTAAAGTTAAAAGTCACAAGTTAAAAATTATAGTATGTCGCTTCGCGGCAATATATACATCCCCAAAGGGGATACCGACACTTTTAACTTTTGACTTTAAATTTTGAATTTATATTTTATGCATTCCGATCCAATAGCAGACATGCTTAATCGAATAAAGAACGCTTCTATACTCCACCACGAGGTGGTGAAGATTCCGTATTCCAAAGTAAAAGGGCAACTCGCCGATTTGCTATTGGAAGAAGGTTTTTTGGCAGGAGTGGATCGCAAGAAAGACGGCGTGCGAAAATATCTTGTTATTAATTTGCGCTATGAAGGGGGTGCGTCGGCAGTTAATGGAGTTGCGCGAATCAGTAAGCCTGGGCGCCGTATGTATGTTAAGGCGGCGGAAGTTAAGCCGGTTAAGCATGGCTATGGTTGCGCGGTTATATCAACGTCCAAAGGTCTCATGACGGATAAGCGCGCCCGCGAGAAAGGGCTTGGCGGAGAGTTTTTTTGTAAAGTTTGGTAAAAAGGTACATTATGCCAACACCACAATTATCACAATCAAGAAATTCACAAGACCATCGTCGTATGGGGCCTGGAGGAGGAAGGGGGGGCGAGCGAAGGGGTGGGATACAGCAAAGGAGAGAACGAGGTCCGCAAACTCAAAGAGAGGGATCGCGTTTTGCGTCACAAGAATTTGAGCAAAAACTTTTACAGCTTGCTCGCGTTGCTCGTGTCACGAAAGGCGGACGACGATTTAGTTTCCGCGCGACAGTAGTTATTGGTGATCGCAATGGTCGTGTCGGGGTGGGGGTTGCAAAGGGAACTGACGTTTCCGCGGCAGTTGAAAAAGCCGTGCGTAATGCTAAGCGCGCTTTGATTATTGTCCCAATGACAAAAAATAAGACTGTTCCTTATGAAGTCATCGGCAAGCAGACTAGCGCCCGAGTATTTTTGGCACCGGCATTCGGCGGGCGTGGAATTATTGCTGGAGGCGCTGTGCGCGCAGTGTGCGACCTGGCAGGATATCGTGATATTTCAGCAAAAATTTTAGGACGCACGAGTAATAAATTAAATAACGCGCTTGCAACCATTAAAGCATTGCAATCAATTAAGATGATGAAGCGAGGAAAGGTTACGCAAAACGAAGTAATCTCAAACGAAACGGTCGTGAGTGAGGATGAGGTTCAACTAGTAAAATAAAATATCTAGAATACAGAATCTAGAATACAGAATGCAGGAAAAACTAACCGCAACTCCCCGTATTCTTGATTCTGTATTCTGTATTCAAAGTTATGCAGATGCACGAATTACAAAAACCGAAGACTCAGAGAAAATCTCGACGCGTGGGACGCGGCGGAAAGCGCGGTACTTATTCTGGTCGTGGCATGAAAGGGCAAAAAGCGCGCGCGGGCGCAAAGATACGCCCGGAATTCCGTGAATTTTTTAAGCGCGTTCCGAAGCTCCGCGGCTCAAACGGCCCAACTTTTGCATTCAAAAAAAATAATGTAGAGGTGGTTTCCCTCCAGGCGCTTGATAAATATTTTGAAAAAGGAGATGTTGTATCGCCAAAGACACTGGTTGAGCACAAGGTTGCCGTTAAGCTTAACGGCCGCTTGTCACTTGTAAAGATTCTCTCTAAAGGTACAATTTCTAAAGGAGTGAATGTGGAAGGATGTTCCCTTTCAGCATCAGCACGTAAGCAGATTGTGAGTGCAGGAGGAAGCGTTAAAAACTAAACTCAAAATGCAAATCTCAAATCTCAAAATTATGGTGTGCCGCGAAGCGGCACTATATAAATCCCGCCAGAGGCGGGATACCACAACTTTGCATTTTGAGCTTTAAGTTTTGAGATTGAAACCTATGTCCGTTCTACGTCAACTATTCTATACATCCGAACTTCGCAATAAGATATTTTTCGTTCTCGGCGCTTTAGCCCTGTTTCGCGTGTTTGCTAACATTCCTATTCCGGGCATTAATCCCGAGCGCCTCGCCGCCTTCTTTGCGGGCAATCAATTCTTCGGTCTTCTTAATCTATTTTCAGGCGGAGCGCTTAGCAACCTCTCGCTTATGATGCTCGGTCTTGGTCCGTACATTACCGCAACGATTATTTTGCAGCTTTTTACAATGATATTTCCTCGCCTCAAAGAGATGTATCAAGAGGAGGGCGAGATGGGCAGGCAAAAATTCAATCAATATTCGCGCATGCTTACCGTACCGCTGTCATTATTGCAGGGGTATGGTCTTATTACTCTTTTTACGCGTCAGGGGCTCATAGATCCATTAAAACCGCTTGCTTTAGCAGCGGCTTTGCTTACTGTCACCGCCGGATCATTGTTGCTTATGTGGATTGGCGAACTTATTTCTGAAAAAGGAATTGGTAATGGCATCTCGCTATTAATTTTTGCCGGTATTATTGCTGACGCGCCTAGTTCTATTCAGCAACTTATTGCATCAGGCACGCAAGAAGATATTCCCGGATATATCATTTTCGCCGCGCTTTCTGTAATTATTGTGGCAAGTGTTGTGGTAGTTAATGAGGCGCGAAGGAATATTCCCGTGACCTATGCTAAACGAGTTCGTGGAAATAAGATGTACGGCGGCGTTTCTACTTTTTTACCGATTAATTTGAATCCGGCAGGTGTTATTCCTATCATTTTTGCGCTTTCCATCTTACTGCTTCCAACCATGATAGCTAGTTTTGCGGCGGCCTCTACGAATCATTTGGTGATTAGAATTTCTGAATATATAACAAAATTCTCGCAAGGAAGCTGGGAATATAATCTAATATATTTTATTTTAGTGGTGCTATTTACTTATTTTTATACCGCTGTAACTTTTGAGCCGCACAATATTGCGACAAATCTTCAGAAGCAAGGGGGCTTCATTCCGGGCATTCGTCCAGGGAATCCAACTTCGGAGTATCTTTCCTACATTTTGAATCGCACTCTTTTCGTTGGCGCGTTATTTTTAGGGACGATTGCTGTTTTTCCTTCAATAATTCAAGGCGCAGTTAATATTCAGGCCTTTCGATTTCTTGTTGGCGGTACAGCCGTACTGATTGTTGTTTCCGTAGTGCTTGAAACAGTGCGGCAGATTCGCGGCCAATTGGCGATGCGCCAATATGAAGAATTTTAAGGTAAAATTAAAATAACCCCGCCATGGCGGGGTTATTTTAATTTTACAAAAGCTTTATTTTATAAGAAGATATGATATTATGCGGATATAATTTCTTATTGTTTCATGCCGGTAAAAAAATTTGTTCCAAAATTAAGAAGCAAGAAAAAATACTCTTTTGCCACCAAAGCCCTTCACAGCGGCTACAAGGCGGGCGTCTGGGACGCTTCTTTAGTACCGCCTTTGTATTTGGGCGTGGCGCATGAGTTTGAAAGCACTAAATTTGCCAACGATGTATTCACGGGCAGGCGCGAGGGTTTTGTGTACGGTCGCATCAACAATCCCACATGCGATATATTTGAAAAACGCATGGCTGAACTAGAAAACGGCGAAGCGGCAATTGGTACTGCGTCCGGTATGGCGGCGATATTTGTAACCAGTATTGCTTTATCATCAGCCGGAGATGAAATTGTCAGTTCCGACCGCGTGTACGGCGGAACATTTCATTTATTTTCCGATACATTGCCGCGGCTCGGCATTAAGGTGAACTTTGTAAAAAATCCTCACGCGGTTTCATCATGGGAAGCGGCAATCACGCCAAAGACAAAATTTTTGTATGTGGAAACGCCATCAAACCCGGTGCTCGATGTTTTTGACATTGAAATGCTCGCAAACTTGGCAAATAAACATCACTTGCCCTTGGTGGTAGACAGCACCATCGCAAGTCCCGCGCTGACAAGGCCAATTGAGCTTGGCGCTGATATTGTAGCGCATTCAGCGACAAAATATATTTGTGGCAATTCCACTGCCCTCGGCGGGGTTATTGTAGGCAAGAAAGCATTGATTGACGGCATTCGCGTCGGCGTGTATCGCGATATTGGCCCGACGCTTGCGCCGATGAACGCGTGGCTTATGCTTAACGGCCTTGGAACGCTTGCCATGCGCATGGAAAATCACTCGCGCAATGCGCAAGCCGTCGCGGAATTTTTGCAAGCGCATCATAAAATTAGCCGCGTGTTTTATCCCGGGCTTTCAAATTCGCCATATCGCGCGCTTGTGGACAAGCAAATGCAAGGTAATGCGAGCGCCCTGCTTGCGTTTGAAATGAAGGGAACAAAGGCGGGATGCTCTAAATTTATTGAGGCGCTTGAGCTTACGACTCACGCCGCGCATCTTGGCGACATTAGAACCCTTGCCATTCATCCCGCATCAACGACGCATGAACAATTGTCGGCGGAAGCAAAAAAGAAAGCCCATATTTCTGATACGCTGGTGCGCATGTCCATTGGCCTTGAGGACGTTGGCGACATTATCGCGGATATTCGCAACGCGCTAACCAAAGTCTAATCATTATATGGTTGAAGCTATCCATCCACGCATCGTTATTCTTCTTGGCCGCTCCGGGGCGGGTAAGGGAACGCAAGCAAAATTATTGCAGGAAAAATACGGACTTACCTATATGGGGTCCGGCGATTTATTAAGGGAACGCGCGACACACGACGATTTTTCCGGAAAAAAAATTCACACCGTGCTTGCAAGCGGCGGATTCTCTCCCACAATTTTTATCGCGAAACTCTGGATGGACAAGTTTGAAGAGTTTAAGCAGTTAGAAAATTTTAAGGGCGTTCTTTTTGACGGCAGCCCGCGAAAATTATTGGAAGCCCAGCTTATCGATCAGGCAATTGCGTGGTATGAGTGGGAGGGCGACCAACGCGTGTTCCTGCTTGATATTCCGCGTGACGTAGCATACCAGCGATTGATCGATCGCCGTATTTGCAAAGCCTGTTCGTTTGTTACTTCTATTCATGAAACGCCGGATACAAGCTGCCCAACATGTCATAATTCGTTAGATATACGTTTTGATGATAAGCCCGACCTTATTAATTCACGTCTTGATCTTTTTGAAAGCGAAGTTGAGCCCGTGGTAGAGTATTATGAGAAGAATAATCGCCTAACACGCATTAACGGTGTTGGCGAAATTTCCGAAATATTTGAATCTATTTGTAAGTATTTATAATATTATTGAATCACAGCAATATGACATCGACTGATCAGAAAATTGCCGTTATTCTCCTTGGTCCTCCCGGCGCGGGCAAGGGGACGCAAGCAGAGCGTCTTGCGAAAAAATTTAGTTTACACATGGTTGCGACCAGCGCAATTTTACATGAAAAAATAAAAAATGCAGTTGATGATCCAGAAGCGCAAGAAGCAAAAAGAGTTATGGAGCGTGGCGAATTAGTAGATTCAAAACTGGTGACAAAATGGATTATTGAAGAGATCGCGCATCTTGCTGAAAAAGGCGCCAGTATTATTTTTGACGGATCGCCCCGTACGCTCTATGAAGCAGAGCAGGAATATTATGCCCTAAAAAGAGAGTATGATGATAATATTTACGTTTTTTTTATCAGTATACCAGAAGAAGAAATTATTTTTCGCAATGTACACCGCAGAACATGCGAGCAATGCAAGCGGTCGCTCATCTATTCCGAAGAAACCGAACGCCTTACCGCGTGTCCTTATTGCGGAGGGAAGCTTATCCATCGCGTTGACGACGATCCGGAAGTAATCAAGGCGCGCATAGAGCAATATAATAGCCGCACTATGCCCGTAGTGAATTATTTTAAAGATAAGAAAATACTTATTGAGATAGATGGTAAACAATCCGTGGACATGGTGTTTGAAGATATTGTGGAGAGTATAATGAAATAAAAATTGTCAGCCTCTGGCTGAAAGTTTTTCATTTGTTTAACATGTCAAAAGTTATCATCAAAACTCCACAGGAAATAGAGCTGATGCGCGCGAGTGGACGTATTGCCGCGGAAATCTTGAAAGACTTGCAAGAGCACGCAAAGCCGGGCGTTACGACTATGGAACTTAACGCGCGCGCGATTGAGCTTGTTGGGCTACGCAACAAGCAGCTAGGCGGTGTGAAAGTGGCATTTAAGGGATATGAAGGTTTTCCCGCGGCAGCGTGCACTTCGCTTAATGAAATTATCGTACATGGTGTGCCAAATAAAGTGCCGTTGAAAGAGGGCGATAGTCTCGGTCTTGATTTTGGCGTAACTTACAAAGGATGGTACTCGGATACCGCGATAACAATTCCCATTGGCGAGGTGAGCCCGGAGGTGAAGCGAATTATTCGTGTATGCCAAGAATCGCTTAATGTTGGGATTGCTAAGGCGCGCGTTGGCAGTACAACGGGTGATATCGGGGCGGCAGTGCAACAATACGTGGAAAAAGAGGGTTATGGCATTGTGCGCAATCTGTGCGGCCATGGCGTGGGCAAAGATTTACACGAGTCGCCGGAAGTGCCTAATTTTGGCAAGCGCCACGAGGGCGTGAAGCTTGTCCCGGGTATGGTTATTGCAATCGAGCCGATGATAGTTGCAGGCAGCCCGCTTCTGCGCCCTGCTAAAGATGGCTATGGCTATGAAACAAAAGACAAATCTCTAACCGCGCATTTTGAGCATACGGTGGCGATTACGGAGAAAGGCCCGGAGGTGTTGACGCGTATCTAAGGAGGGTCGGTCCGTCCTGCGCGCCATCCTCAACCATAGACTTATCCACACCCTACCCATCGCAGGGGGGGGGGGGATTCATGATATACTATATTCATAGGTCTGCCAGTTTATATTCTTATTCATTAAACTATATATATATAATATGCTACCCATATTAAAAAAAAGACAAACCTGGAGCGCTATAGCCAGTATTATCATAGCA
>JACPHP010000017.1 GCA_016188605.1 Candidatus Spechtbacteria bacterium
AACTATCTTTTCTGACAAGGTACAAGCACGTCTTTTTATTAATCAACGAGTCCAGCTATTCCTACGCTGCAAGGCATTGAATATCATGACTGCTCTTGGTATGCCGGACTCCTATGTTGTTGAGTAAATCCTGAATACACTGGGTGAAAACTATCGTGTTCGGGATTTACTCAACAACGCCATTTTCAATCAATTTACAAAAACTAAATTTTCAAACCTATCAAAAATACTTATATATTGGTTTTTGAAAACTGAAGCATTGTAAATTCAATGTAAATTGAAAATTGATCATTGAAAATTAGTTGTCATTGTAAGCTCTAAATTTTCCGGTTTTGGTTTTACTTATCATAATCTCCCCCTTCCGTAACCCCACATGTACCGTCGCCGGATCATGTTCCAAGATAAACACAGCAAGCGGAGATTCTATGTGGTCTTCGATTATTTTTCGTACTGCGCGAGCCCCTTGTTCCGGCTTGTCTGATTTTTTGGCGAGCCATGGGATTACAGAAGCTTCAACCGTCAACTGTACGGAATGCGCAAGATGTTTTTGTAAACTGGCAATTTGCAGTCCAACTATGGCGGTAATATCTTTTTCGTCGAGCGGCCTAAATAGCACAACGTGATCAATGCGGTTTAACACCTCGGGACGCATGAATTCTTTGAGCTTTTCAGTTATTTCTGCCTCCATGGTAGTCGTGGTGTCGGAGGTAAAACCAAGTGCCTTGCTCGCGAACCATCTCTCGGTGCCAATATTAGAGGTAAGAATGATTATGGTATTTGAGAAATTAACACGTTTGCCATGAGCATCTGTCAAAGCTCCTTCATCCAAAATTTGCAACAATGTGTGCAGCACTGCCGGATGCGCTTTTTCTATCTCATCAAAAAGTATAATGCTGTATGGGTTTATGTGCACCCTGTCTGTTAACTGGCCGCCTTCCTCGTGGCCAACATATCCAGGAGGAGAGCCAATAAGCCGTGAGACGCTGTGTGGCTCACTATATTCTGACATATCAAGCGTAATTAGGTTTGGCGGAGAGGAAAGTTGCGCGTGTTTTGGTGAAAGTGTGCGCGCAAGGATCTTGGCAAGCTCGGTTTTGCCCACGCCGCTCGGCCCAACAAAAAGGAATGAGCCCAAAGGGCGTGGTCCTGCTTGAATGCCAGATTTGTTTCTTCGCAAGATTGAGGCGACAGTTTTCACTGCTTCTTTTTGGCCGACTATGGCAGAGTCGAGCTCACTCTCCAGCGCCAAAAAACGCGCACGATCTTTTTGATCCAAACGTTCAATTGGAATACCGGTAGACTCCGAGACTACCTCGCGTATCGTATCCTCTGTCACTATCGGATAAGCAGACTCATCGCGATCACCCATTGATTTTTTCAGTTTGGTAATTTCCGCCGTCAGTTCCATCTCATGATTTTTAAGCACAACAGCCTTTTGATACTGCTGAAGGAAAAGCGCCTCTTCTTTTTTTCGGTTAGTGGCTGTTTTTTCTCGTTCTAGCGCTGAAATGTAAGAAATGGCATTGCGTACTTGCGGCGTGCGGCTGCGCACGCGGCTAGCCGCTTCATCCAGCAAGTCTATAGCTTTATCTGGCAGTGCGCGACCGTAAACGTATCTTACTGAAAATTCCACCGCAGCGTTTATGGCTTTGGGGGAAATGCGTACATTGTGGTGCTCTTCATAAAGAGGTTTTATTGCGTTAAGCGTCTGTACGGATTCGGCAGATGTTTCTTCGTTTATCGTGATAATTTGAAAACGTCGCTCCAGCGCGCGGTCTTTTTCAATATATTTTTTGTATTCCTCAAAAGTTGTGGCGCCAATACAGCGGATGGTGCCGCGTGCCAGTGCCGGTTTTAGGATATTTGCCGCATCAAGCGAACCCTGCGCTCCGCCAGCGCCAATTATGGTATGTATTTCATCAATAAACAGTATGACATCTTCATTCGCAGCTTCCTTTAACAAATCGCGCATGCGGCCCTCAAATTCGCCTCGGAACATAGTATCGGCTATAAATGAACTCAAATCTAAAGAATAGATACGCTTATGCAAGAGTGTGTGCGGAACGCATCCCGCAACAATTTTTTGAGCGAGACCGTTTACCAGAGCTGTTTTTCCAACACCCGGATCGCCAAGAATCAAAGGATTATTCTTGGTCCTGCGCAAAAGAATTCGTATTAGGCGATCCATTTCCGTTTCGCGGCCTATAAGCGGGTCAATTTCATTTTTTTCCGCGCGCGACACCAGGTCTTCGCAAAATGATTGCAGCGCTGATTTGGTAGCAGCAGAACGCTGAGGACGACTATCTTGTCCTTCAAATTCGGGGAAAAACGGAAGTTCGGGGAAATCGTTTTTAGTCGGGTTTCCATAGCGGTTTCTGGTTTCTTTATCTAGCGGAGGTGGAAAAACGCTGTCATTGATGGCATGAGAGGCAAGAGAAGAAAGACGTTGTGAGCTGGAAAAAAGATCATCCAGCTGTATTTTCAGTTTCTTGCATTGGTTGGCAGACAGCGGCGCGCTTGGTCCCTCAAGTATGGCATATAGCAAATGCTCGGTGCCTACATACGGCTGGCCGTATTCCATGGCGATAACAAGAGAGCGTTTGAGTATTTTTTGTAGGCGGATAGATGGATTAGACCCCTTCAACTGATTAGACCCTTTAGACAATCTCGGGGCGAGCAAGCTCCCATCAATTCTATTCGGGGCAGGCAGGGCAAGCGAGCTCACCATAAACGGTTGCGATGCAGAAGGAGTATGCCGCGCCAGCCCTTTTTTGTTCACTTGACGGGCTTTTCGTTTTACCAAAGTAAGCAGGCGTGATGTCGGTATTCTTTCCATTGAAAGCATTGTTCTAGCCAGCGCCCCGTGCTGAAGAGCTAGAGCATATAAAAGATGCAGAGGATGGGTTTCTCGAGTAGAGTTGCCGGTAGAAAACGGGTAGCGTGCTGCAACGGCAGCGGAATTGACAAGTGCCTCATTTGCTCGTTTAGTTAGGCGTTGCCTGAATTGTTCCGGAAGAAAAATAGGACCCATTGCGAGGTGATTAAGAATGAGTGCATGGTAGCATAGAGGGGAGGATTTTCAAGCGTGGCATTTTATCTCAAATTTCAAATGTCAAATCGCAAAACTGAATCTAAAATCTTAAAACTTTTCCGTAGATTGAAGATTTGAGTTATAGCTTTGCGTTTTGCGATTTGATATTTGAGATTGCCATATGTGTATAACTATCCTCGTGCGCTACTTTGCAATAGCTGGTATAATATATGTATGAATTCTAGAAATCACTGTAGTCGCGTGGTGGAATTTAAGGTACCCCGCTCTATTGGAGCGGGATGATTGATTTTGCGAACGCGCTGTTGCGCGTGGCAAAATCTAACCATATGATTTGGAATCCTTTTCAGCAGAAAATTGAATCTGTTCTTGGTATTGACTTAGGCACTTCATCGGTCAAGCTTGTTGAAATTTCTCATTCTGGAGGAGAGAAGAAATTAATAAACTACGGTGAATTTATCGGAGGTGCGGTAGATGGGGTGGTTCAAACAAGCACATTAAAGATTCCCGACAGTCAAATCGCTTCCATCATTCAAGAAATTATTGGGGCTACTAAAATCACAACGCGAGATGTCGTGGTAGCGATACCTGTATTTTCTAGTTTTTCAACAATGATTGAGTTTCCTACCGTTTCTCCAACCGAGCTTGAGCAAGCAGTAATTTATCAGGCAAGGCAATATATACCCATTCCTCTTGTAGAAGTGAAAATAGATTGGCTTCCGATAGATTTTCTTTCAAATACCAAAACAACAAAAGTTCTTGTTATCGCTGTTCCCAATGACGTGATAAACAAATATTATAGATTATTAGAAGCGGTCAAGCTTAATCTTGTTGCGCTTGAATTGGAGACATTCAGCGTAGCTCGCGCGCTAATTAATGAAAATCTTGCACCTACAATTATCCTAGATATGGGCGGGCACAGTACCGATATTTGTATTTCAGAGAAAGGTATCGTGGCCGTTCACCATAACTCTTCTTTGTCTGGATCAGAATTGAGCAAAGTTATTTCGCGTGGTATGGGAGTTAGTCTCTCAAGGGCTGAAGAATTAAAAATACAAAAGGGACTAGCGGGCGATGCGCAAATAGCAGATTTGTTGATTCCGCTTATAAATACCGTCCTCGCGGATGTGCAAAAAATTGTGCAAGATTATAAACGTCAGGGAGGCAGTGAACCGACTTCACTCATTCTTACTGGCGGTTCATCTCGTTTGACTGGATTGGGGGATTATATTCAAAAAATTCTTAATATCAAAACAGTTACCGGCGATTCATTTGCCCATCTTTCTTATCCGTCTGTATTAAAAGATGTTACGCAGGATATTGGGCCTTCGTTCAGTGTAGCAATAGGGCTTGCGTTAAGAAGTATTTTATAAACTAGATGGTATTATAGTAGTAAGTAGTGGTAGGCTTCAATGCGTCAATGGCGCATTCTACTCACTACACTCACTACTCACCATGACCATGCCAATCAGCATTATTCCCAAAAAAAAGCCGGAGAGCCCATCGGGGCTTGCTGCTATTTTTGCTATTATTCAGCAAAATCTATTTCTTATATTTGGGGTTATCGCATTGCTAATTATTGGTAGTGCATACGGCGTGCTATATTCTCTTTCTCAAAACGATCAAAAAAAATTAGACGATGCAAAGAATGCCTACTTGCAGCTCGTGAGCCCGGAAACTATTAAGCAAAATATAGATGCACGAGAGTTTGCTGGTCGCGCCAATCAGCTGCAATCTTTACTTGATTCGCATCATCAACCATCACGGATATTTCCTTTAATTGAGTCTTCCCTCCATCCGCTGGTTGTTCTTGATGAATTAAGTTTTGAATACTCATCATCACAGATAAAAGCGAGGGGTAATACAGATAGCTATAAAATTCTCGCGGAACAGCTTGTATTGTGGAACGCGACAAAAAATATTACAAGCGTGCATCTAGAAAATTTTCAGCTTGGCACAGATGGTCGATTGGTCTTCTCTGTAACATTAAAAACAGATCCATTATTTACTATTCCAAAGAAATAGTTGACTATTATGTTCTCTCTTAAGAACATCATTACCTTATTATTACTAGGCGCTTCAGTGGCCGGAGTGTATTTTGGTATTATACCAGAGTGGGCATCAATTAAAGATAAAAACGCGCAAATTCAAGAGATAGATGCGGCAACTACGATTGCAAAAAATCAGCGCGATGAGCTTGAAAGTGCAATCTTGTCTTATAAGAAGCTAGATCGTTCTATAAAAGATCGGGTTATAGCCGCCCTACCCACTAATACTGATACGCCCAATGTCCTTACTATATTGGATCGTGTTGTTGCTGATAGCGGACTTGCAATTAGTAAAATTTCTTTGCAAGATACGCGGGAGAAAACAACAAGAACTTCGGCCGCTCCATTACAGCAACAATCCGAAACCCCACAAGATGGCTTGAAAAATATTATTTTCGGAGTTTCCGCGACAGGAGATTATATTTCTATAAAACGCCTTGTTTTAAGTCTGGAAAATTTACTTCGTCTTAATGACATCGATTCATTCACCGTTGTCCATGTGAAGGAAGAAGGGAAAGGAAAAGAAGGCCCACCATTTCGAGATGCAAATCTTCTAGAAATAGAATTGCAGGGGACGATGTATTCGTTACCCTAAGGCGTACTTCAGTAAATAATTTGTATTTATGGCACTTATTGAACAACAAAAACGGCAGCAAACATTGATTATAGGTTTAGTTGTTATAGTGGCAGCCACGGCCGTGGTGCTTTACTTTGGCAAATTCAGGCAACAAGGAATCTCGGTAGAGGTTAGCGCCCCATTTGCTTCACAGACTATTTCAACATTTTCATTGCCGCAGAATCTCTTTACCAATAAAACTTTCCTTAACCTGACAATGTATCCACCAGTCGTAGCCCCATCTTCTGTTGGGAGAGAAAACCCGTTTAAGTAATATCAAAGTCCAAATGACAAATTTCTCAGCCAGAGGCTGATCCGCCTCAGGCGGAAAATCATCTACCAATGTCAAATGTCAGAATATGAAGATTTCGGCATTTGAAATTTGTAATTGATTTGTCATTTGAAATTTGGATTTTGACATTTTAATACTCATGTCTTCTTTCGATCAAAAAATTCTTAATGCGTTGGTTGAGCGTAAAGCATTGGACGCTGCGGGCGCGGAGCAAATTGTAAAAAAGGCGGAGCAAGCCAATGTTTCAGTAGAAGAAGTTATTTTGGGTGAAGTTAAAATTTCTCCCGATGATTTTTTGCAACTTAAAAGTGAATTAAGCGGTGTATCTTCATGGAAGATGCCGGAAGGTTATGAGGCTTCGTCAGACTTGCTGCGCCAAATTCCGGAAGATGCCGCAAAGCAATACCAATTCGTACCACTGGAGCAGAAAGAAGGTACTTTGCTTGTCGGCATGGTTAATCCTCAAGACTTAAATGCCCAAGAAGCTTTGCGCTTCGTAATGCTTCGCAGTCCACTCGTGCCCTCAGCGGTGGTTATTATACAAGAGGATTTTAAAAAAATTCTGGGTCGGTACAAAGACGTAGCTCGCGAAGTATCTAATGCCCTAGCTGGTTTTGAGGCAGAGATTGAAGGGGAAAAGGAGCTAAAAGAGGAAGTTGCACCAGCAGAGGTTTTCAAAGAAGCTCCAATTATTAAAATCGCGACTGTTATTCTTAAGCATGCGGTGGAGGGCAAAGCATCTGACATTCATATTGAACCGCTTCAAGAGCAAACTCGCGTGCGATTCCGCGTGGAGGGGCAGATGTTTACAGGTCTTTTATTGCCAAGCACGGTGCACAACGCTGTAGTGGCACGCATTAAAATTCTTGGCGGAATGCGCATTGACGAATCACGCATACCGCAAGACGGCCGTTTTCATATGGAATTGGATGGCGCGGAGGTTGATTTTCGCGTTTCAACCTTCCCCACTACATTTGGAGAAAAGGTAGTGATGCGCGTATTAACGGCTGCGACAGCTCTGCGCGATTTACCGGCCCTCGGCCTAATGAATAAGAATCTTTCCCTTGTACAGCAGGCTCTGCTTCTTCCATATGGCATGATACTTGTTTCCGGACCTACAGGATCTGGAAAATCAACAACACTTTACGCTCTTCTTAATCTTTTACCTAAAGAAAAAGTTAATGTGGTAACGCTTGAAGACCCTGTAGAATATCGCATTGAAGGTTTTAATCAATCAGAAATTAAAGAAGAGATAGGATATACTTTCGCATCTGGGCTGCGTAATATTTTACGTCAAGACCCAGACATTATCATGGTCGGTGAGATTCGCGATGAGGAAACCGCGGAGCTTGCAACGCATGCCGCGCTCACCGGACACCTGATGTTTTCAACAATACACACAAATAATGCAGTTGGTGTGATTCCGCGTTTGGTTGATATGGGAGTTGACGCATATCTTTTGCCGAGCGCTTTGGCGTTGGCGCTTGCCCAACGCTTATTACGAAAACTTTGTGAATATTGTCGCAATCAAGAAGAAGCATTGCCCGCAATCGCTAAAATAATTGACGAAGAAGTGGCGAAGCTTCCTCAGGACGTTCGCGAAACTATTAATATAAAGAAACCGATTATGATTTGGAGGGCGCCTGGCTGCACGCAATGCGGAAGGACCGGCTACAAGGGACGAATTGGTGTTTTTGAGGTTTTGCCTATATCGGAGGAAATTAAAAAGATTATCAGCGAAGGTACCGTGCAAGAATGGCGCGTAGTAGAAGAGGCGCGAAGGGAAGGGTTTGTTACATTGCGCCAAGATGGTATCATTAAAGCATTGCAAGGTCTTGTAACCATTGAAGATGCTTTGCAATTTGGAAAAGCAGAGGAAGCCGCGTAGATAAGAGTGCCTTGTGAATAATGAAGTTTTCGTTGGAAGGGGCGCGTATGTGTGATGGCCCAGACCCCCGCCCAACCACCATCATACATACGCGCCCTTTCCATAAAAAGTTATATAAATTCAAATCTAAATAAATTTACTTGCAATATGGGATACAAAATTCTTCTTGTTGAAGATGATGAATTTCTTTCAGATATTTATTCTACAAAGTTCCGTAATGCAGGATTTGAGGTTGATGTAGCCAAAGATGGTGCATCCGGTTTGCAGAAAGTACGAGAGGAGAAACCGAACGCTGTGCTTTTAGATATAGTCATGCCGCGCATGGATGGGTTTGAGGTGTTGCACTCAATTCGTCAGATTTCGGATCTTGCAGGGGTAAAAGTCGTTATGCTGAGTAATCTTGGTCAGCAAGAGGACGTAGAAAAAGGTATGAAGCTAGGCGCCGACGCATACATTATAAAAGCGCACAATACGCCTACGGAAGTTGTGGCAAAGGTAAAAGAATTGCTTAACGCATCAGCCCGAGGCTGATCCCCGCCAGAGGCGGACAGGCCCGCCAGAGGCGGGCAGGCGCCTTGGGCGGAAAATATAAAATATCAATCTTATGCCAAAAAGTATAGTTAATTATGACGCGACAGTAAAAGAGCTTTTACAGATTGCTGCCAGGCAAGAAGCATCTGATTTGCATATTTCCGTTGGTCGCCCCCCCACATTACGCATTGACGGTAAGCTTGTGCCTATTTTGGATCAACCGACTTTAATGCCAACAGATACCGAAGGTTTGGTAATGGCAGTAATGAAGGAGATACAGAAAGATATCCTTCATAAAAATGGTGAGGTAGATTTTTCATTTATGCTGCAAGACAGCACGCGTTTTCGCGTTAATATATATAAGCAATCCGGTTTTCTTTCTGGTGCTTTTCGTTTAATTCCCGCCAAGATCCGCACACTAGAAGAATTACAATTACCACCGATTCTGCACCAATTTACTAAATACACCCAAGGTTTTTTTCTTGTTGTGGGCGCATCGGGACAGGGTAAATCAACTACACTCGCCGCTCTTATTGATGAAATCAACCATACGCGCACAGAGCATGTCATCACTATTGAAGATCCGATAGAATATCAATTTGTTCAGCATCGTTGCATTATTGATCAACGCGAAGTACATCAGGATACATTAAGCTTTGCTTCGGCGCTGCGCGCCTCTTTGCGTGAAGACCCGGATGTTATTATGGTAGGAGAAATGCGAGATCCTGAAACAATTTCCACTGCAATTACCGCAGCTGAAACGGGCCATTTGGTATTTGCAACATTGCATACCAACAACGCGGCGCAAACAATAGATCGTATAATCGACACATTTCCTCCGGGGCAACAAAGCCAAGTGAGATCACAGCTTGCGCTTACTATTCTCGGCGTACTCTCTGAGCGTCTAATTCCACGCATTGAAGGCGGCCGTTTGCCGGCAGTAGAGCTAATGATTGCCAATCATGCCATAAGAAATCTTATTCGCGAAGAGAAAACATTCGAGCTAAACCTTGTGATTGAAACCAACGTGGATGAAGGAATGATTTCTCTTAACCGCTCGCTAGCGGAGCTAGTTAAGCGTGGCGAGATATCACTCGAAGATGCGGAGAGTTATTCCCTGAATGTGGACGAGTTGAGGATGCTGATCGGATAGAACTAAATTAAAAATTAAAAGTTATAAGTTAAAAGTTACGCCCAGGGTACTTTGAAACTTTGAATCATACTTTTGATTTTTAATTTTTGACTTTTAATTTTGGTTTATGCCCATTTATACATACGAAGCCCGTACTGCAAAAGGCGAACTGCGCACCGGTAGTGTGGAGGCATCCAGTAAAGAAGCAGCGGCAGAAATTTTGCAACAAAATAATTTATTGGTCACCACTCTTCAGGGGCAAGAAGAGGCGCCCTTCTATACTCGCGGCGTCACTTTTTTTAGAGGCATTAAAACGCAAGATGTCGTTATTTTTTCGCGCCAGCTAGCGACACTTTTTCAGGCGCAGGTGCCGCTCGTGCCTAGTTTACGAACACTTTCAAGCCAATCCACGAAACCACAGCTAAATGAGGTGATTTCCTCCATAGCCTCTGACGTTGATGGGGGAATGCCCTTTTCTGACGCCTTGTCAAGACATCCTAAAGTTTTTTCTAATTTTTACGTGCAAATGGTTAAAGGCGGCGAGGCATCAGGGAAACTGGACGAAGTTTTGGAATATTTAGCAAAGTACGAGGAAAAACAATATGAATTACAAGGAAAATTGACTGGTGCAATGTATTATCCCGCGTTTGTAGGATTTGTCTTTGTTATTATAATGACTTTGATGCTTGTAGTTGTCGTACCAAAGTTAACTACTATGTTTGCACAAACAGGCAAAGATCTTCCCCTTGTAACAAAAATGCTTATAGGCATTAGTCATTTTCTTACCACCTTTTGGCCGTTGTTAGTGATAGGCACTCCAGTCGCAATATATTTTATCCGTCGCTATCTTAATACGCCAGAAGGCAAGATTTTTTGGGATAAAACAATTCTACGCGTTCCTATCGTAGGCGGTATTGCGAGTAAAATGTATCTGTATCGTTTTGCGGATAACCTAAGTCTGCTTATTTATGGAGGCGTCCCCATAATTAAGGCTTTGAACATTACTTCGGACATTGTGGGAAATACGGTGTATCGTGGTATAATTAAAGACGCAGAGGAACACGTGCGACGCGGTGAAACCATAGCTGGAGCATTACGTGCTTACCCGCAAATTCCGCCGCTTGTAATACAGATGATGTCAGTTGGAGAGCAAACAGGAAAATTAGACTCAATTTTAAAAAATGTATCTCATTTTTATGAGAAAGAAGTTGATACTACGCTAGACAGCGTATCAACGCTTATTCAGCCAGTGATGATTGCAGTAATTGCTCTCGGCGTGGGTCTTCTAGTTGCCGGAATTTACTTACCAATTCTTCAGCTATCAACTCAGTAGGAGGGGTAAGTTATTCACATATATGCTATTTTGCATTTAAAATGTATAATAAAAGGGTCGCATAAATGATAAAATTATATTTAAGTCTTTAACTATGTTAACCAAAAATTTAGAAAGATCTTCTGCTGGTTTTACTCTCATCGAGCTCCTAATAGTAGTTGCTATAATGGGATTACTCGCAACGGCTGTGTATGTGGCTATTAATCCAACAGCAAA